>JBFYWS010000310.1:0-8873 GCA_041310935.1 Desulfobacteraceae bacterium
AAGCTATATTAACGTGCGAGAAAAGTCAATAAATTTTCTTCATCAAATCATTTCTGATCAGGCCGGGAGCAGGTCGTAAAAAAACCGCATCACATCCGAGCGCGTGAGGATGCCGATCACCTGGCCGTTTTCGACCACCGGCAGGCGCCCCACGTCGTGCTTGACCATGATCGCGGCGGCCTGCATCGGGCTATTGCCCGGCGCGATGGTCAGCACCTCCTTCGACATGAAGGCTTTGACCGGCGACTTCAGCTTGGAGTCCCTGCGCACCCGCCGGAAGTCGCGGCGTGAGATCATTCCGACGATCCGGCCGTCGTCGACCACCGGGATCCCCGTGATCCCCTTGTCACGCAGCACCATGGCGACCGCTTCCATGGTGGTTTGGGAAGTGACCGTGCTCACGGGGAAAGACATCAGGTCGCTGATCTGCACCGACGACTGCTGGTTGCCCTGGATCAGCTCTCGGATCCACTGCTCCACTGCCTCCGGGTGGACAGCCTTGAGCTGGGCCGACCCGGCCCGGGGATGGCCGCCGCCCCCCATGCTGCGCATGATCGCGCCCACGTCGAGCCCATCGGTCTGGCCGCGGCCGATCACCATGCAGCGGCCCTGCTCGGGCTCGGAGAAAATGCCGAAAACGGCGTCGACGTTAAGGATCTCCATGACCATCCGCACGACCACCGCCAGACTGTCGACATGACCCGCGATGCTGACCTTGTTGATGCAGATGCGGTGCCCCTTGATCTTCGAGCGCTCGGCGTTTTGCAGCATCTGGAACAGGATCGCCTTGTGCCTCTCACTATAGACCGGCTTCAGAAAAGTGCTCAGGATGACCAGGTCCGCCTTGCGCTCCAGGAGCCAGCCGGCGGCGTGGGCGTCTTCGGACGTGGTGGACGGGAAGGTGAGATTGCCGGTGTCCTCGTAGATGCCCGCCAAGAGCAATGTGGCCTGCATCGGCGTCAGGAGTTTGCGCATTTTCTTCAGCTCCCGCACCAGCAGGGTGGTGGTGGCGCCGACGGGCTCGATGCAGCTCGACGAGGCCTGAATCGACCCTTGCTCGATGTGATGGTCCCACAGGAGGATCTCGATCCCGCTGCGGTTCTTGAGCGGCTCCATTCGGTCGAGGCGGCTCCAGCTGTTCACATCGACGACGATCAGCCGGTCCACCGCCTTCAGGTCCACGTCGGCAGCCGTGTGCGTCAAAAAGAGCTCCTTGTGGATGGACAGAAAGGCCTTGACGTTGGGGTTCAGGTTTTTCGGGAGGACCGCCACGGCGTCCGGGAAGAGAATGGTGGCGGCGATGACGGAGGCAAAGCCATCGAAATCGGTGTTTTTGTGCGTGGTGACGATCTGCATATGGCTTCTATTCTATCATATGAACTTCCGGCCGCACAAGCGCCGGTTGACAGAATCGCGGAGTTTGATAAAACCAGCCTGCGAACTTAATCGCCAGGGGGTATCGCCGTGAACAAGGCCATTCTTTCAATTCTGGGGCGTGACCGGCCGGGGATCGTCGCCGCTGTCGCGCGCGTGCTGTTTGATCAGGGCTGCAACATCGAAAACGTGAGCCAGACGATGCTGCAAAACGAGTTTGCCGGCATTTTCATCGTCTCCCTGCCGCACGGGCTCGCCGTCGAAACGCTGCATGAGGCGCTTTTCAAGCGTCTGTCGGTGGTGGGCCTGCACGTGCACACCAAGCCGTGCGAGCCGCCGGAGGAGGCCGGTGCGGCCAAGCCGTCCGAGCCCTTCGTCATCACCACCCGGGGCCCGGACCGCAAGGGCCTGGTCGCGGACATGTCCCAGGTCATCGCCAGCTACGGGGTCAACATCACGAACCTGCAGGCAGTGTTCAAAGGCGGAAACGAGCCCGGAGACAACCTGATGATTTACGAGGTGGACGTCCCCCTGACCATCGACCCGCAGGCGCTCGCCCGCGATCTGCGGGCCAAGGCGGATACGCTGCAGCTCGACATCAACTTTCAGCACCGCCGCATTTTCGAAACCCTTCACCGCATATAAGACGGGGACACGCATGCTGACTCAACGCGAAATCGTCTCCACCCTGGAGATGCTCAAGAACGAAAATCTGGATGTGCGCACGGTGACGCTGGGCGTCAGCCTGCTCGATTGCGCCGGGTCCGATCTCACCCAGGTGCGGCAGCGGGTCGCCGACCGCCTCTGCCGCCTGGCCGGGGAGCTCGTGCCGGTCTGCGAACGCATCAGCCAGAAATACGGCATTCCCGTGGTCAACAAGCGCGTGGCGGTGAGCCCCATCGCCGTGGTGGGGGCCGCACTCGCGCCGGCCGAGATGGTGGAGCTGGCGCACACCCTGGATGCGGTGGCCCGGGAAATCAACGTGGACTTCATCGGCGGCTTCTCCGCCCTGGTCGAAAAGGGCATGGCCCGGGGCGACCGGTCCCTGATTGCGGCCATCCCGGAGGCCCTGGCGACCACCGAGCGCCTGTGCGCCTCCGTCAACGTGGCCTCGACCCGCGCCGGCATCAACATGGATGCGGTGATCCTGATGGGGCAGACGATCAAACAGGCGGCCGGGCTCACCGCTGACCGCGACGGTGCGGCCTGCACCAAGCTGTGCGTGTTCGCCAACATCCCGGAGGACATCCCGTTCATGGCCGGCGCCTACCTCGGCATCGGCGAGGCGGACGCCGTCATCAACGTGGGGGTGAGCGGGCCCGGCGTCGTCAAGAAAGCCATCGACCGGGCGCTCGCCTCCAATCCGGGCATGGACCTGGGAGACATCTCCGAGCTGATCAAGCGGACCGCCTACAAGGTCACCCGCGTGGGAGAACTGATCGGCCGCGAGGTGGCGCAGCAGTTGCAGATCCCCTTCGGCGTGGTGGACCTCTCGCTGGCGCCGACGCCGAACGTGGGGGACAGCGTGGGCGAGATCTTCCAGAGCCTCGGGCTGCTCGCCATCGGCGTGCCGGGGACCACCGCGGCCCTCGCGCTCCTGAACGACGCCATCAAGAAGGGCGGCGCCTTTGCGAGCGCGCGGGTCGGGGGCCTGAGCGGCGCGTTCATCCCGGTGAGCGAGGACCTCAATATTTCCGAAGCCGCCCGCAACGGACACCTGTGCCTGGAGAAGCTCGAGGCCATGACCTGCGTCTGCTCGGTCGGCCTGGACATGGTGGCCATCCCCGGCGACACCAGCGCGGAGACGCTTTCGGCCATCATGGCCGATGAAATGGCAATCGGGGTCGTCAACAACAAGACCACGGCGACACGGCTGATCCCGGTGCCGGGGAAAAAGGCCGGGGACCAGGCGACCTTCGGCGGCCTGATGGGCCATTCCACCATCATCCCCGTCAACAACGCGGCCGGGGACAACCCGTTCATCCGGAGAGGCGGGCTCATCCCCGCTCCCATCCACAGCCTTAGGAACTGAGCGCCGGGCACCGAGACGCATGGACAGCGCGCGCCCAAACCGATTTTCACCACCGGGCCCCCGGAGATGGCCGGTGGCCGCAGACGGCCTTAAATTTTTGGCCCTGGCGGCACTCCTCAGCGGGCTGATGATCCACGCGACCCAGGGCCTGGGGTATCACTGGCAATGGTACCGGATCCCGGCGTATGTCGTCGCGACCACACCGGCCGGGATCGTGTTCGGGCCGCTGCTGCGGGGAGTGGGGGTCACCCTGCAGATCACCGCCGTGAGCCTCGTGCTGGCCTTCCTGATCGGCCTGACGACGGCCCTCATGCGGCTTTCCGGCTCGATCCTCGGCCGCCTTACGGCCCGAACCTATCTGGAGCTCGTGCGCAACACCCCGCTGCTCGTCCAGATTTTTTTCATCTACTTCGTCCTCTCCCCGGTGCTGCAGCTGAGCGCCTTTGCCTCGGCCGTGCTGGCACTCAGCCTGTTTGAGGGGGCCTACGTCTCCGAGATTTTCCGGGCCGGGATCCTCTCGATCCATCGCGGTCAGTGGGAAGCCGCCTTCAGTTCAGGGCTCGACACCTGGCACACCTACCGGCGGGTGATTCTGCCCCAGGCCGTGCGCAACATCCTGCCGCCGCTGACCAGCCAGGCCATCTCGCTGATCAAGGACTCCGCCCTGGTGAGCACGATCGCCATCTACGACCTGACCATGCAGGGTCAGGCCATCATCGCTGAGACCTATCTGGTGTTCGAAATCTGGTTCACCGTCGCCGCCCTATATCTGGTCATCACGCTGGCGCTCTCGCTCACGGTGGCCATCATGGAGAAAAAGCTTGCCGTAACAGATTGATCCGTGGGCGGATCCACAACCGCAGGGTACAACCCCTAAGGAGGAATCATGAACAGACTCCACATTCTCTTTATGGCCGCGGTCGCTATCACGATCGTGTTCGGTGTTTCAGCCGTCGCCGTTTCCGCCGACTTGCAGCAGAAGCTGATTGAGGAGAGCACCATCGAGCAGGTGGCCAAACGCGGCCTGCTGCGGGTCGGCATGTCGACCTTCGTGCCGTGGGCGATGACGGACAAGTCCGGCAACCTCATCGGCTTCGAAATCGATGTGGCAACCCGTCTGGCCCAGGACATGGGGGTCAAAGTCGAATTCGTGCCCACCAAGTGGGCCGGCGTCATCCCGGCCCTGCTGACGGGCAAGTTCGACGTCATCATCGGTGGCATGGGCATACTTCCCCAGCGCAACCTGAAGGTCAATTTCAGCATCCCCTACGACCACTCGGGAGTCGCCATCGTCGCCCACAAGCAGTTGGCAGGTGGCTTCAGCCGCCTGGAGGACTTCGACCGCTCCGACGTGACCGTGGTCGCTCGGCTCGGCTCGACAGCCGCGGCGGCCGCCAACAAGTTTCTGCCGAAAACCCAGAAGCGTTTTTTCGACGACGAGTCCCAGGTGATCCAGGAGGTGCTGAACGGCAAGGCGCACGCTTTGCTGGCGGGAGCACCGCTGCCGACCTTCCAGGCACTGAAGTACCCCGACAAGCTCTTCCTACCGCTTCCGGGAACATTCACCAAGGAACCGATCGGGTTTGCAGTACGCAAGGGCGATGTGGACACGCTGAACTTTTTCGACGGCTGGATTCGGGTGGTGGAGGCGGAAGGCTGGCTTGCGGAGCGCAAGCATTACTGGTTTGAGACAAATGTGTGGGAAAGCCTGCTGAAGTGATTCACCGCAAACCCACTCTCACGCTGATCGATGCCGGGGTGCTGCTGGCACTGCTGGCGGCAGCAGCCTTCGTCGCCTATCGCGTCCAAGTGGGGCTGAACTATCATTGGGACTGGGGGGCTCTGCCCCAGTATCTGTTCCGCTACGACCCGCAGGAGCGGCTCTGGGTGCCCAACGTGCTCATGCAAGGTTTTTTCATGACCATCCGCCTGAGCATCTGGGCCACCGCCGGCGCGACACTGATTGGCGTCGCGATGGGGCTCTTGCGGGTCAGCCGCAGCCGTTTCAACCGGATGGCGGCCGCCGGCTACGTCGAGCTGACCCGCAACACCCCGCCCCTGGTGCTGGTGTTCCTATTTTACTTCTTCATCGGCGACCAGTTGCTGCCCACGGTGAACCTGGAAGCCTACCTGCGGGGGCAGTCCTCCGCGGTGCAGGCCCTGCTCGCAACGCTGCTGGCCCCGCCGGGCCGTCTCACGGCCTTCCTTTCGGCCGTGCTGACCTTGTCCATTTTCGAAGGGGCTTACATCACCGAGATCGTGCGGGCGGGCATCCAGTCCATTGAGAAGGGGCAGCGGGAGGCGGCAGCCGCTCAGGGGTTCACGCGCTGGCAGCGCATGCGGCACGTCATCCTGCCGCAGGCGGCGCAGCGGATCCTGCCGCCGCTCGCCGGGCAGTTCATCTCGACCATCAAGGACTCGGCCATCGTTTCAGCCATCTCGATTCAGGAGCTCACCTTCCGGGGCATGGAACTCATGTCGTCCACCTACCTGACCTTCGAGACCTGGATCACCATCACCGGCCTGTACTTCGTCCTGACCTTCGGCTGTGCGCTCAGCGTCGAGCGCCTGGAGCTGCGCTGGCGGCGTCAACACGCTTGACGCCGCCTTCACTTCACGGAGACCACCGGGCAGGGCGCCTGCAGGACGACAAACTGGGCCGTCGAACCCATCAATATCTTGCCGACTTTCGAGCGCCGCTTGACGCCCACGACAATCTCATCGACCTTGTTGTCCTTGGCGAACTGGACCAGATCCTCGCCCGGCGCCATGCCGCGGATCAACAGGTGGGTCTTGCAGCTGACCCCCTTCTCCTCGAACATGCTTTTCGCCCACTCCAGGCCGAGTTCGGCGTCCTCGATCGCCCGCTGTTCCTGCTCGGTGCCTTTCTCCATCGATGTGACGACATCCACACTCGCACCGAACGACAACGCGTGCTTCCGGGCCACCTTGAGCGCCTCTTTGGACGAGTTGTTTCCATCGTAGCCGACCAAAATCTTCATGCCTGTCTCCTGTGGAATCTGTTTGCCTGGGCGGGTTGCCAAGGATCATCCCCTACCCGATTACTTAATAAAAAAAACCGGCGCTGTCAAATGTCGGCCATGCCCCATGCACCGGACGTAACACCACAGGTAGATAGACTGAAGGCTGAAGACTGAAGGCCTTTAGAGACAGATGTTTTATGGACGTCAGCCGTCAGCCCAAACACCCGGGCAGTTACCGCCGGACAACTACTCATAGAGCTGATACCACTCGGGAACCACTATGAAATGTGTTTCCACGTGAAACGCGCCGGCCACGGCTACCATCCGGCAAAAGGCACCCGGCCCGGCCCGGCGCGGCAGGGCCGGGTGCATACCCCTTGACACGCAATGTGAATTTATTTTACAGGATGTTGAGACCTTTTTGAACTGGGACCTTCGAGTGTTTGCCCGTCGCGGGAACGGGCATGCGCGCGCATCGAGGTTGACATCATGCCCATGATATTGGCGCCGAAAGATTCCTACCGGCTGGGCCTCATCGCCGATACCCACGGGTATCTGCCCTCCGATGCTCTGGAGGTGTTCCGAGCGGTGGATCTGATTCTTCACGCCGGCGACATCGGCTCAGAGGAGATCCTGCGCAGCCTGGAGCAGGCCGCCCCGGTGGTGGCCGTGCGGGGCAACATGGACGGCGGCCCATGGACAACGTGCCTGCCTGAAAAACAATCCGTCCAGGCAGGACACCTCATCATTCATCTGGTCCACGACCTTCTGCACTTGCGCCTGGAGCCCGGCCAGGATGCCTGCGTGGCGGTGGTCAGCGGTCACACCCACCGGCCGCTGGTCGAAAGGAAAAACGGCGTTCTGTTCGTCAACCCGGGCAGCGCCGGGGCCCCGCGCCGTGGGGAGCGCGCCTGCGTTGCACTTCTCGCGGTTTCCGGCGCTTCCGCCACGGCGGAGCTGATCTGTCTTCGAGATTAACGGCCCGCGGATGAAGCCGATGGCATTGGGGCTCGATCAAAACGGCTTGAGGACTGAGCCGCGCTCGAGAATAAAGATGGACCGTTCGGAGGAGCGGCTGGGAATCGTGTAGGAATGCCGACGCAGCGAGAGCGCGGCCCCGAGACTGCCGTTTTCCGCCGCGATCTGCAGCGCCTCCACTTCTTCCCCCGGCACCCCGCCTTTCAGCGCAATAATGCGGCCGTGCGCGCCGAGCAGCGGCACCGCCATGCGGACAAACGGCTCGATCGCCGTGAGCGCCCGGCTGATGATCACGTCATACCGTCCACGCTGGCCGCAACGCCCCGCAAGCTCCTCCGCGCGGGTGTGCAGCGCGTCGACCCGTTCCAGTCGAAGTTCACGGATCGCGTGACGCAGGAAACTGACCTTCTTGCGCGAGGCATCGATCAGTGTCGTCCGCAGCCCGGGTAGCACAATGTGCAGAGGGATGCCCGGAAAGCCGCCGCCCGAACCGATGTCGAGCAGAACAGAATTTTCGGGGATGAGGTCTGCCGGGGCGAGCGAATCCAGGTAGTGGGTCAGTGCCATCGGCTGCGGGGCCGTGACGGTCGTCAGGTTGGTTACCCGGTTCCAGGCGACCAGTTCTATGGCGTGGGCTGCGAAAACATGGGTGTGGGCCGGGGTCAGCTCCAGACCAAAGGCCCGAGCCCCCGCGATGAGCAGGTGCGACCACTCGTCTGAGCCGATTTCCATGATGCTCCCAGTGTCAACCACCGGCACGCCGACGGTTGATTGCGCCTGGTCCTATGCCCATTGCCGGCCGCGACAGCGGCCTACATGATGCATACGCGTCTGACCTCGGAAATGTCGGTAAGGCCCTGGAAGACCTTCATGAGGCCGTCCTGTTTCAGGGTCGACATCCCCTGCTCCATGGCCTCTTTAAAGATTTCCTCCGTGTTGGCCTGCTTCTTGATCATCAGCTTGACTTCGGCCGTGCCCTCCATGAGCTCGTGAATCCCCATGCGGCCCCGGTAGCCCGTGCTGGAGCAAGCTTCGCACCCCACGGGTTTGTAAAGCTTGATGTTCTCGGAGTATTCCAGCCCCGTCCGGCCAAACCACTCCCGCCCATAGAGCATCTGCAGTTCTTCAAACTCCTCACGGCCGAGCAGGTATTCCTTCCGGCAGTTGCTGCACAACCGCCGGGTCAGGCGCTGGGCCAGGACGCCGAGGAAGGCGTCGGAGAAGTTCAGAGCGTTGAGCCCCATGTCCAGGAGCCGGGTCACGGTCTCGGGAGCACTGTTGGTGTGAAGGGTTGAGAAGACCAGGTGGCCGGTCAGCGAGGCCTCGATGCCGATGGAGGCGGTCTCCTCGTCGCGCATTTCACCGATCATGATCACATCCGGGTCGGCCCGCAGGAACGCCCGCATCACGCGGGCGAAATCGAGGCCGATCTTCGGTTTCACTTCCACCTGCCGGAGTCCCTGCTGGGTGATCTCGATGGGGTCCTCCGCGGTCCATATCTTGAC
>JBFYWS010000186.1:0-3893 GCA_041310935.1 Desulfobacteraceae bacterium
TACCTCAAGGATATCTCTCGGCTCGCATAGGGTGGCTCCGCGGCGCCTAGTCTCCGGGCGGCTCTCTGGACCACGGCTGCTCGGTCGCCACGACGCGGAAGCCTATCGTGTTCAGACTCAGATTCGACTGCAGACCATCGCGCGACGCCGACCGTGCCAGATCCGGTGAACTCAGCCAGGAGCCGCCTCGCAGGACCATCGGGGCGGGGCTGGAGCGTCGCGCCTTGTCGCGACAATGAGCTTGGGCGCCACCATACTTCGAATCATAGACCGAGCAGGTCCACTCCGCGACATTCCCGATCATGTCTTTAAGCCCCATGGCATTCGCGGCGTAGGTCCCGACCGGGGCGCTGTAGACATAGCCATCGTAGCAAGCAGCGCGGGCGCCTTCAATGCGGCGCCTGTCATCTGTCTGGTCGAGGACCGTCTCGTCTGCGGTATTGGCGTGGCGGCAGGCTTGGTTTGGATCGTCTCCCCAGTAACGGCTGGTCGAGGTCGCCGCCCTCGCGGCGTATTCCCACTCCTGCTCGGTCGGTAGCCGGTAGGTTCGGCCGGTTTGCTCGCTGAGCCAGTCGGCATAGGCCTTGGCATCGTTCCAGGTCACGCAGACGACCGGGTGCAGGTCGTCGACGGGATAGCCGGGCCTGTCCCAGGACAGGCTGAGGTCGGGGACCAGCTCGATTCCCGCGTCATCGATACGCAGACAAGTGCTCTCTCGGTCCGCCTCAGTCCGGTAGTCCGCCGCCTGGGAAAACTGGGCGAACTGGCCGATGGTGATCTCGGTCTGGCTCATGGCAAAAGGTTCATCCACCCGGGTCGGGTGCAGTCGTTCGTCGGCGTGATGGCCGACCTCGTCGGGCGGTGATCCCATCATCAGCTCTCCGGGGGGGAGGGCGATCATCGCCGGGCCGGCGCCGCCGATCTTGAGAGGGTCCGAAAAGCGTTGACCGGGCCTGAACGGTTCGATGGTCTCGGGCTCGCTGGGCCTGGGCTTGAGGGTTGGCTTGCCGACTGCCGAGGCCTCCGATTCGGTCGGGGCTGGCGGCTCGGGCCGGGCACTCGCCCTGTCGTCTTGTGGTCCCTCCGGCATGACCTTGCTCTCGCCCGGTGCCACCGGGCCCTGCCGCAAAGGCTCGGCCGGGGGCTTGATGGGGCGCTCGGCCGTCAGCTCCGCTGCTGGCTCGGGTTGACGCTGGGTCCACCACAGCCAGCCCGCGACACCACTCAGCGTGATCAAGCTCAGCGCCAGGGTGATCCAGCCCCAAGGCGTGGCGTGTGCCCGGCGCGGTAGCTGGGCGCCGGTGCCGACGGCGGAAGTGCCGGATGCCCGGGCCTGATGACCAACCGGGGCGGGTTGCGGCGCCGGCTTGGACAGGCGGGTGAGATCGGTAGGAGACACATGAGGTAGCACAACAGTCTCATCTGCCGCAACCGCATCGTCAACGAAGAGAAGAGCATGCCATTCTCCAACCGTCTGGGGGCGATCTTCCGGCCGTAGCGCACAGGCGGCGTCGATGGCGCGGAGGAAGGCGTCGGGATAGCTGCCACGCCCCAGCTTCTCCGCCGGCTCCTGCCTCTCACCGAGCATTTGCTCGGAAGCGGACTTAGGCGTGACGCCGGTGACGGCGCGGTAGAGGGTGGCGCCGAGGGCGTAGATGTCGGTCCATGGACCCTGCTTGCCGCTTTGATCGAGTTGTTCGATGGCCGCATAGCGTGGGGTGAAGGAGGTGAACACCGAGGTCTCGCCGCTCAGGGAGACGTTACGGGCCGCGCCGAAGTCGATGAAGACCGGGGAGCCATCCTGTCGGATCAGGATATTGGCAGGTTTGATGTCACGATGCAGGATGTTTGCCGAATGGACCCGCTCCAGACCATCCAGCAGCGAGGCGATGATGGGTCTTAGCTCTGCATAGGATAGGGTGCCGCGCTGATCCAGGAGTTCCGACAGCGGCTGCCCGTGCTCGAACTCCATGAACATGTAGGCGCTGCCGTTCGCCTCCTGATAGCGGGTGACGCGCACGATGCTAGGATGTGGCCTGGGATGTCCGAGACCCCAGAGGGTCCGCGCCTCCTGCAGAAAACGCTCGCGGGCCCAGCGAAATGCCTCGGCGGTGGACGGGGAGAGCGGTCTGATCTGGCCATCTTCCTCACGCCGGGCCAACTCGGTGGGGAGGAATTCCTTGATGGCGACCGTCTCGTCCAGGTGGATGTTCTCAGCCGCGTAAACGATGCCGAAATTGCCCGCGCCCAAGATCCGCACGACTCGGAACTCCTCGATCGTGTCGCCGGGCTGAATCGCCTGATCTGCGGATTTCACCATGATGCTCTGGCGTGCGTGCTTGATGAGGTGGGCCCAATCATGACGGTCTGGCCAACTCGGCTATACTCTAGTCTAGTTTGGATGCCAAGTCGCTGGTCCGGGTCTTTACCCTCAGGGTCTCAGCATCATGGGGAGCACACTGTTGGTCTATTTCCGGTGTTGGAATACCAAGACATGGGGTTGAAGATTCGCATCACTCGTGTGCGCGGCGAGGCGACCGCGCCACGTGAGCTGACACTTAGAACCGGCATGGCGACCATCGGCCGTAGCCGCGACAGCGATGTCTGTCTCGACGACCCCGAGCGTGTCATTTCGAGCCGGCACGCCTTGATCGAGGTTCATGGCAATGAGGTATGGATAACGGACATCAGCCGCAACGGCACCTATATGAACCAGTCCATTGAACCCCTTCCGCCGCACCAACCCGTGGCGCTCGGTGTGGGCGACTGCGTCATCATCGGGCCTTTTGAGCTACGGGTCAGTCTCGACGAGGGCCTGGCAGCTACGCCCGTCGCGGTCGGCCATGCGGCTCCACGCGAGGATATCGGCGAGGGACTGCCCGGTCTCTTCGCCACCGGCCAGCCGGCCGACATCCTGGACCTACTGGGCGGGGGCGGTGAATTGCGGGAGAGCGGGCTGACCGGCACCAGCCCTCGGCTGAGCGACGACCCCTTTGCCGATGCGGCCGCGCTGGACTCGAAGCTCGCCGGTGCGGCACGGGGTGCCGAGCCTCAGGCTGCCCCGTCCCCGACACCGGTGGAGCATGTCTATTTCCGACCGCCCGCACCCCAGGCTATTCCGGACGACTACGATATCTTTAGCGATGCCTGGACCGCACCGAGCGAACGGCCGCGAGCCGGAATCGCCACGCCATCCTCGAATGGGCCGGGGCCGGGTGAAATGCCCATGCCTGTTCCGGCGCACGGCTCGCCCGCATCGCCCGCGGAGCCATTTGAACCCGAGCCCCTGACCATGCCGGTGCCGCCCGCGCCGGCGCAGCCTTCGCCCAGGGGTCGCAAAGAGACGCCTGCGCGGAGCGATCCGCCCCCCGCCCTGAAACCGGCACCGCGCTACGACGACGGGACCGAGTCAGCGGTTATGGCGGCCTTTCTCGAGGGTCTGGGTGTCGCCGATGTCGGCGCCGTGGAGCACCCCGAGGAGCTGATGCATGATGCCGGCGCCCTCATGAGGGAACTGGTGGCCGGCTTGATCCGGACCCTAATGGGACGCGCCCAGTTCAAGAGTGAGCTCAGGCTCGGTGTCACCACGATTCGCCCGGTGGAGAACAACCCTTTCAAGTTTGCGGCCGATCCGGGTGACGTGCTGGATCGCCTGCTGTTTCGGCCAAACCCCGGGTTTCTGCCGCCGGTGGCCGCCGCGCGCGAGGCCTTTAACGATATCCGGGCGCACGAGATGGCGATGACTGCGGGGCTGCAAGCCGCGCTGCGCGCGCTCCTGGCGCGCTTTGAACCGGCCGAGCTCGAACGGCATCTGAGTGGTCGCTCAACGCTCGACCAGTTGCTGCCGATGGCGCGTAAATCGCGCTACTGGGACCTCTTCACCGATGCCTACC
>JBFYWS010000196.1:0-21804 GCA_041310935.1 Desulfobacteraceae bacterium
GTTCATTCTCCGTGACGCCCCCTTCATGACCGGAAGCGTGCTGCGCCTGGACGGCGGGTATGTGCTGGGCGGGGAAAAGATGCAGCCGCTGCCGAGGGGCGTGCTGTAGCGGCCGGCAGCACAGGGCATCGGGTGAGAATTATTTTGGGCGCCATGCGCGTCGCCCCATACCTTGCCGGGCTAACGCCCTTTGGGTTTCAGCCGCCGGCTCTCGATCCCCCAGAGGAACAGCTTGATCCAGTCGAAGCCGAGCAGCATCAGCTGCGGGTCGTCCTTTTTAATCCTGCTCAGCAGATCGGGTTTGACCGTAAAGCGCTTGAGGAAGCTGCTG
Organism: Desulfobacteraceae bacterium; assembly: GCA_041310935.1. Taxonomy (GTDB): domain Bacteria; phylum Desulfobacterota; class Desulfobacteria; order Desulfobacterales; family SpSt-501; genus SpSt-501. The sequence goes on from JBFYWS010000196.1 coordinate 332, forward strand.
CCGAAGACGAACTCGCGGAAACGGTCGATGTTGTAGGCGGCCATGAAGGCCATCTTGGCGCGCGTGCCGGTCGGGCCCTCTGCGCCCCAGGGGTCGTCTTGAAACAGCCGCCGCAGCTCGGCCCAGCCGATGGTCATGCGATGGTAGATGTCGGCCTCCTGGTCCGTCACCCACTCCGGGACCGTCCACTGCCTTTCCGCGTGCTGCCCCAGACAAAAATCCGGCGGCCGGAAGAAGAAGACCGTTTCGTCGTCGTCGGTTTCGGCATCATGCAGCAGTCCCTGCTCCAGGGGAAAGGTGCGGCAGGTGTCGGGGCGGTCGGGGTAGACGCTGCAGCCCGCGGACGTCAGGAACGGGCAGGTCTTTTCCGCGTTTTCCGCCATGCGCAGCAGGAGATCCGGAAAATGGCTCCCGGGGCGCAGCACCGCGTCCACGTGGCGGTCGAGAAATTCGTCCGACGTGAGACCCAGGCGGGTCCTGAGGCGGATCAGGTCATACGGGTAGAGAAACAGATTGAGGTTGCGGCAGCAGCGGTTGAAGCAGCCGATGCCCGGGTGGCAGCGGAAACGGAACGTCTCTCCGGCGCGCAGACGGACGCCCGGAAGCTTCTCGAGATCGGTAGCGTCGAGCTGTTTCACGGCGCCAGCCGGTCGCTCAGCAGCATTTCGGCGATAGTGTGCTTGAACCGGCGGTGCACTCCCAGCGCCTGCTGGAATTCGGACTCAAGTCGCGCGAGTTCGGTGTAGAGAGGCGTGCGGTCGAAGGGATGATAGACCATGCGGCCGCAGCGGCGGTTGAACTCTCCACAGCCCGGGCTGCGCTGCGCGGGCTGCCCCGGCCGGCGCAGCTCGTGGGGGATTCCGTGCAGCCGGCAGATCATGGGCCGGTCGGCGTAGAGCACGCAGCGGCCCCCCGAGTTGAGCGGGCAGAGGGATCTGGCATCTGAAACCGGCCGGGCATGTTCGGAACACCAGGAGTCGGCCCGGGCCAGGATTTCCGCCTGCGGCCCCGCGGGCAGCCGCTCGAAGCCGTCCCGGAGGCCGTGATACTCCACCAGGGTGTGGTGATGGAACCGGGTGCGACAGCAGCTCTCCTCGCAGCCCGTGCAGGCAAACCGATAGGCGGCGGCCGCCGCTTCGTAGGCGGCGTCCATGGCGGCATAGAGCGACGCCAAGCGCTTCAGGACGTCTGCGCGAACCGCCGAATCCATCAATTGACCTTTTCCTGGAAAGGCGAGGGGAAAAACAGCCGGGTGTATAGGTTCATGGCGTAACGGTCGGTCATGCTGGCGATGAAGTCGCATACCAACCGCTCCCGGGGCTGCCCATTAATGATGCAGCCCTCCATCTGCAGGTCGGCCAAACCTTGGTGGAGCAAGGGTTCATTTTCGAGGAAAAAGGAGAAGAGCTCGGTCAGGATCTTCTTCGACTTTTCGAAATCTTGTTGGACGCGATCGGAACGATAGACGTTTTCGTACATGAACTGCCTCAGCTCGAGCATGGCGGCGTGCACGTCGGCGCTCAGCGTGAGGCTGAGAACCCCGTCTTGCGCCTGGGATGAGAAGATGAGGTCTTTGATCATGGTGGTCGCACGCTCCGAATGGGTGGCCCCGAGCAGTCGGGTGCAAGCAACGGGGACCTGCCCAAGCCGGATGACGCCGCTGCGGATGGCATCGTCCAGGTCGTGGTTCAGGTACGCCATGAAATCGGAAATGCGCACCACCCGGCCCTCGTAGGTGCTGGCGAGCTCCTCGGGATCCTGCGGCAGGACCTTGCCGTATCCCTTGGAATGTTTGAGGATGCCGTCCATGACCTCGGTGGTGAGGTTGAGGCCGCGGCCGCTGTTCTCCAGCACCTCGACCACCCGGATGCTCTGCTCGGCGTGGGAGAAATCCGCGGAATAGATCTCTTTCAGAACGGTCTCGCCGCTGTGCCCGAAGGGGGTGTGGCCGAGATCGTGTCCCAGGGCGATGGCCTCGGTCAGGTCCTCGTTGAGGCGCAGGGCCCGGGAAATGGCGCGCGCCATCTGGGCCACCTCCAGGGTATGGGTCAGGCGCGTGCGGTAGTCGTCCACCATGGGCGCCAGGAACACCTGAGTCTTGTGCTTGAGCCGGCGGAAGGCATTGCAGTAAACGATGCGGTCCCGGTCCACCTGAAAGGCGGTGCGCACCTCGCAGGGACTCTCCGCGACCGCCCGTCCTTTGGATTTGGAGCTGGGGCAGGCGAAGGGTGACATGAACGCGTCTTCACGTCGTTCAAACTGCTCCCGGATCGAGATCTTCATGGCTGGCGGCAATAGTAGACAGATCACCGCGCTTTGTAAAGCGCAATCTGTGCCGGAATCCCTTGGCCGGCCGCCCCCGTCGACCCGTTGCCGGTTCGGACCGGATGGTGTACTATACCATATGGGCGGCCATCATTTAATACTCGGCACCCTGTCCGATGTCATCACCGGCGAGGTGCTCGACGACACCCTGGACGAGCGCTACCGGCAGAAAATTGCCGAGCTGCTCGTGAACCACAAGGGCTACCTGAGGTCGGACATCGAACCCCGGCGTGAGCTCCGGCTGCAGGCCGACGACCGGCGGGCCGTTATCAAAGTGGACTTTGTCGTGCGGGTGGCCGACCGCGCGGCCATGGTCATCCGCTTCGGGCCGGGCTCGCTGGTGTCCCGCGAACGCCCCGCGCTGGCGGTATCCCGGCTGGTCGAATCCTACCAGATCCCGGTGGTCGTCGTGACGAACGGGGAGGATGCCGAAATCATGGATGGCGCGTCCGGCACGGTTTTCGGCCAGGGGCTCGCGGCCATCCCGTCAAAGGCGGGGCTCGCGGAAAAACTCGCCGGTGCCCGTTTAACGGCCATTTCGCCCGATCGGGCTGCAATGGAATCACGGGTCGCCTACTGCTACGACGTCGACGGCGCCTGCCCGTGCGATGACACGATCTGCCGCCTCCCTTGAGGGCGGAAGGGGGAGATCGGAAGGCGGAAGGGGGAAGGCGGAAGGGGGAAGGCGGAAGGGGGAAGGCGGAAGCTAAACGAAAATCCGATTTCGTCCTTTTTCCACCCTCCACCTTCCGCCTTCCAAATTCGGTTAAAGTATGGACTACGACCACTTCATGGGCGAGGCGCTGCAAGAGGCTCAAAAGGCTCTATCACGGGGGGAGTTCCCCGTGGGATGCGTCATGGTGCATCGGGACCGCATTGTCGCGCGCGGCTCGCGCAAAGGCACCTGCGACAATAGCCGCAACGAACTGGACCATGCCGAGATGGTAGCCCTGCGGCAGTACGTCCACCTGAACGAGGAGTTGGAACCGGCCGGTGTGACCGCCTTCTGCACCATGGAGCCGTGCCTGATGTGCTTCAGTGCCCTCATCCTGGCCGGCATCGGCGCGGTCGTGTTCGCTTACGAGGATGCCATGGGCGGCGGGACCGGCTGCGACCGATCGCAGATGAAACCGCTCTACCGCGACAGCCCGATCGTCGTGCGGCCCCACGTGCGCCGCGGCGAAAGTCTGGCGCTGTTCCAGAAGTTCTTTGCCGACCCCGCCAATCGGTATTGGCGGGGCAGCCTGCTGGCGCAATACACCCTGGGCTGCTAAAGCGGGGCCCCGGGAGCGGGCGGTTGCATTTTTTTCTTGCATTTCTTCATGTTGTCGATTATTAGGTGCTCAAAAGATGATGATGTGCTGCACCCATAGCATTTTTAACGGTTTATAATTACAACGTTTTTTTGAGTGCCGGCCCCAAATGGCCGGCCGTAACACTACCGCGGGAGGTGAGAAGATAGCAACCCCGACTCGACAGATGCGGTCATTACCAGTTCGAGCTGACAGGACCAACATCAACCAGGAAATTCGGGCCAGGCAGGTCCGGGTGATCGACCCGGAGGGCACACAGCTCGGAGTCATCACGATCGAGCAGGCGCTCGCGGCGGCTGCGGAATTCGGCCAAGACCTTGTGGAAGTCTCGCCGAACGCTGATCCGCCGGTCTGCAAGATCATGGATTACGGGCGGTATCGCTACGAGCAGACCAAGAAGAAGCACGAGGCCAAGAAGAAACAGGCGGCCTTCAAGCTCAAGGAAATAAAGGTCCGCCCCAAGACCGGTGAACACGATTTGATGGTCAAGCTCAATCGGATCAAGGAGTTCATCTCCAAAAAAGACAAGGTCAAAGTGACCGTCATGTTCCGCGGGCGCGAAATCGCTCTCACCAACATGGGCCGGAGCCTGCTGGAGCGAATTGCGACCGAAACCCAGGAGATCGCCCTGGTCGAACAATTCCCGAAGTTCGACAACCGCACCCTTTTCATGGTGTTGGCACCGAAATGAGGCGTGCCGGCATTTAACGGCAAGGTCAGCGGTTCGGCTCCAGAAAACCCAAGTCCATACGTGTCATTGCGAAGGTGGCGTGGGCCGGTGGTGACGTTGCTCACGCCATCTGTTTTGTATTTGGTAAATTCACTGCGTTTGCAGCGAGCAAAGGAGACCAGCATATGCCCAAGATCAAAACCAACCGTTCGGCGGCCAAGCGGTTCAAGAAGACCGGAACCGGGAAATTAACTTACCACAAGGCCTTTGGCAGCCATATCCTGTCGACCAAATCCAGGAAGCGCAAACGCTCCCTGAGAAAAAGCCCGCTCGTTGACTCGACCAACCTGAAGGGTATCAAATTGCTTCTTCCCAACGGATGATGCCCGTCGCCACCCGTCGCGCGCCGGCCTGCGGCACGACGGGGAATGACCCGACATCCGGTGACCATTTTCGAAGTGAGGTAAACTACCATGCGTGTAAAACGTGGATTCAAAGCCAGACATCGTCGTCAAAAGGTTCTCAAGCTCGCCAAGGGCTTCCGCGGCGGCCGCAGCAAGATCTACCGTACCGCCGCCGGTGCCGTGGATCGGGCCCTGCGCTACTCCTACCGGGACCGCAAGGTCCGCAAACGGGATTTTCGCGCCCTGTGGATCATCCGGATCAACGCCGCCGTGCGCATGCACAACGTGTCCTACAACAAGTTCATCCATGGCCTGAAATTGGCCAACGTGGAACTGGACCGCAAGGTCCTCGCCGAACTGGCCATTTCGGACCCGCCGGGGTTTGCCCGTATCGTCAAACTGGCCACCCCGCAGGCGTAGGCCCGAAGGACGCCCGCAGCCGAATGCGCTGACCGCAGGCACGCGTGTCATTTCACGTCACGGAGCAGAGTGGAACATCAACTGGATCAGATTGATTCCGAGGCGCGGCGGGAACTGGAAGTGTGCGCCGGGGACTCCCAGAAACTCGAGGCACTGAGTGTCAAGTATCTCGGCCGCAAGGGGGTCCTCACCCAGTTCCTGCGTTCCATCGCCAGCCTGCCGCCCGAGGAGCGTCCGGCCGCCGGACAGCGCGCCAACGCGATCAAGCAGCGCCTGGCTGCCGACATGGCTGCTGCGCTGGAGGCCCTCGCAGCATCCGGCCGGGACGCGGCGCCGCCGATCGACGTGTCCCTGCCCGGGCGCGCGCAGGTCTGCGGCGCGCTGCACCCGATCACCCAGATCAGTGGGGAGATCTGCGACATCTTTTCCCGGATGGGGTTCGACATCGTCGAGGGGCCCGAGGTCGAAAAAGACTACTACAACTTCGAGGCCCTGAACATCCCCCCCAACCACCCCGCCCGCGACATGCAGGACACGTTCTTCATTTCCGAGGCGGTCGTCCTGCGCACCCACACCTCGCCGCTGCAGATCCGCACGATGGAAAAGCAGCCTCCGCCCGTGCGTGTCATCGCACCGGGCAAGGTGTTCCGCTGCGACTCGGACCAGACGCACACGCCCATGTTTCACCAGGTGGAGGGTCTGCTGGTGGATGCGAACGTGTCGTTCGGGGACCTCAAGGGCACGCTTACGGCGTTCGTGCACCAGATGTTCGATGAACAGACCCGCTTGCGCTTCCGTCCCAGCTTCTTTCCGTTCACCGAGCCCAGCGCCGAGGTGGACATCCTGTGCGTCATCTGCCGGGGTGAGGGCTGCCGGGTCTGCAAGCGCACCGGATGGCTGGAGATCCTCGGTTCGGGTATGGTGCACCCGGCGGTTTTCGAAAACGTGGGCTACGACACCACGCGCTACACGGGGTTTGCCTTCGGCATGGGGGTCGAGCGGATCGCCATGCTGAAATACGGCATCGACGACCTGCGCAAGTTCTTCGAGAATGATGTGAGGTTCCTGAGCCAATTCTGAAAGAGCCGGTGTTCAAGTGCGTGATGTCTGGTTATGGCCAGACCGTCGCAGGATCCGGAACGCCACGCACGCGCGAACACAACTCACCCAACACCCAACATCCGTCATCTATAGTTACCATGAAAGTAAGTTTAAGCTGGCTGAGCGCATACACCCCGATCAGGATGGACCCGGCTGAACTGGCCGAAGCCCTGACCCTGGTCGGGTTGGCGGTCGATGCGGTGGTCGACCGGTACCTCTATCTGGGCACGGTCATGGTCGGCCGGGTCGTCTCCGTGGAAGCGCACCCCAGTGCGGACACACTTAAGGTCTGCCGGGTCGACACCGGCCGGGGCGTTGTCCCCGTCGTGTGCGGTGCTCCCAATGTCAGAGCCGGCCTGCTGGCGCCGGTAGCGCTGCCCGGCACCCTGCTGCCCGACGGGACCACCCTGGAGGTCGGCGTGATCCGCGGCCAGCGCTCCGAGGCCATGCTTTGCAGTGCGGCCGATCTCGCCCTCGGTACGGACGCCGGCGGCATCATGCGCCTGAAGGCGGGAGCGATGGTCGGCACCCCGTTGAACACGGCCCTGTCGTTGTCGGACCCCGTGTTGGAGATCGACCTCACGCCGAACCGGGCGGACTGCCTCAGCATTCTGGGCGTGGCCCGGGAGGTGGCCGCTATCCAGAAGAGCCGCCTGCGGCATCCCGCCGTCGGCATCCTGGATGCGGATGAGCGCATCCATCGCATTGCCGCGGTTGCAATCGAGGCTGCCGACCACTGCCCGCGCTACGCCGCCCGGGCCCTGGAAAACGTCACGGTAAAACCCTCCCCCTTCTGGCTCCAGGACCGACTGCTGTCGGTAGGGTTGCGGCCGATCAACAACATCGTGGATGTGACCAACTTCGTCATGTTGGAGTGCGGCCAGCCGCTGCACGCCTTCGACCTGGACCGCCTGGCCGGAAACCGGATCGTCGTGCGCACGGCCGCCCCGGGGGAAGCCTTTGTCACCCTGGACGGCAAGGATCGCACCCTTGATGCCGAGATGCTCATGATCTGCGACGGTGAAAAACCGGTCGCCGTGGCCGGCGTCATGGGCGGGCTCAACTCGGAAATCGAGACGGGCACCACGCGGGTGTTGATCGAAAGCGCCTGTTTCAGCCCGGTCAGTGTGCGCAAGACGTCAAAGAGACTCGGGCTGTCGACCGACGCCTCCCGGCGCTTCGAGCGCGGCGTCGACCCGCAGGGGACGGTCGCCGCCGCCAGCCGGGCCGCCGCCCTGATGGCGGAGGTGGCAGGCGGTACGGTCGTTGCCGGTGTCATCGATGCGCACCCGCGGCCCTGGTCGGCGACCCCCATCCGGCTGAGCGTCCGCCGCACTCAACGCCTGCTGGGGATACCGGTCGGCAAAAAGAAAATCACCCGGCTGCTCACTGCGATCGATTTTGCGGTGGAAAAGGCGCCGGAACGCGACGTGCTGATGGTGACGGCGCCCTCGTTCCGGGTGGATGTCTCCCGCCCGGAGGACCTGGTGGAGGAGGTGGCGCGGCTTTCCGGCTTCGACACCATCCCGACGACCTACCCCGCCGTGCCGGCCGGGGAGCGGCGCCAGGCCCCGCGGCTCACCCTGCGCCAGCGGATCAAGACCGTGCTCACGGGATTCGGCTTCACCGAGGTCATCACCTACAGCTTCGTACACACGCGCGCCGCTGAGCGCCTGCGGCTGCCCGCGGACGACCCGCGACGCCGGAGCCTGGCGGTCCTGAACCCGTTGACCGAAGAGCAGGCGGTCATGCGCTCCTCGCTCATCCCCGGCCTGCTCGAGACCATGCGCTTCAACCTGGCCCAGCAGGTGCGGAGCCTGAAGATTTTTGAAGCCGGCAAGGTCTTCATCCCGTCCGACGCGGAGCTTCCGGAAGAGCCGGAAATCATCGCCGGCCTGTGGACCGGCGCTCGCGTAGCACTCTCCTGGCACGGCAAGGAGACGCCTTGCGATTTCTATGACATTCAGGGCGCGGTGGAGGGGCTGCTCGGCGCCCTGAAGCTTGCGACCGTCCGCTTCACCCGGATGCCGGCGGAGGAGTGCCGCTACACGCGGCCGGGCCACTCGGCCCGCATCCTGGCCGGGGACCGGGCGATCGGCATCGTCGGTGAGCTGCACCCGCAGGTGCGCGACGCCTTCGAACTCAAGCAACCCGTCTTCGTCTTCGAACTGGACGCGGACGGCCTGCAGGCGTTGCTGTCGGAAACCAAGTACCGCCTGCGCATCCCCCGGTTTCCCGCGCTGGTTCGGGACATCACCCTCATCCTCGACCAGGACCGGGAGGCGTGCGAGGTGCGCGACGCCGCCGTGGGCCTGCAGGCGGACCTGCTCGAGAGCGTTCACCTGTTCGACGTGTTTTCGGGAGAACCGATCCCGGCGGGCAAAAAGAGCCTGTCGTTCCGGTTCACCTATCGTTCCCCGGAAAAAACGCTGGGAGACGAGGATATCCGCGACCAGCACCAGTCCCTGACGGAGCGGCTGATGGCCGCCTTCCACGCAACGCTGCCGGGTTGAACCGGCAGCCGCGGCGGGTGGACATGAAAACGCAATCGCCGTCGAGCCCTGAAATCATCCCCGACAAGCTCTACTTCAAAATCGGGGAAGTGAGCGAGATCGCAGGGGTCGCCTCCCATGTCCTGCGGTTCTGGGAATCGGAGTTCCCCCGGATCAGCCCCAAACGGACCTCCTCCGGCCAGCGCCTGTACACCCGCCGCGAGGTGGAGCTGATCCTGGAGATCAAGTCCCTCCTTTACCAGCGCAAGTTCACCATCGCGGGCGCGCGCCAGCACCTGCGCGCCGCGGCCGGCCGCACGGAGCCCGATTCCCGGCAGATGCTGGACGAACTGCGCACCGAGCTAAAACGTCTCCGGGACCTCCTCGACTGACAGCCGCCGCTGCCCCATGGTAACAACTCGGGTCTCAGGGTTCGAAAGTTCATAGGCATGCATCTTGCGCCCCCGAACCCTGAACCTTGGACCCTGGACCCTCTCTACCAGAGCAGTTGCTTAAAATGTATTGACAAGGCGCAGCATTTGTCATAATTAATCTGTCTCGGATGAGCGGGCATAGCTCAGCTGGTAGAGTACAAGCTTCCCAAGCTTGGTGTCGCGAGTTCGAATCTCGTTGCCCGCTCCATCCATGCAGTATCCGTTTTGCTCGGCGGTTTACGGTAGGACTTTATGTGATGCGGACTGGATGCAACCATGATTCTGGTATGAGCGAATGACTCTTTAAGCTCCCCTGCACAAGGTCCACCTGAACATGAGAAAACGGGCGAAAGCCCGTTTTTTATTTTCTCGAAGAGGGGGGATGCCCGGTGGGCAGACCGAAGGAATCTCACGACAAGCGCACGCCCAAACCGGATCCGCAGCCGGCCATCCCGGCGGACGAAAAGCGTGTCGCGGCCGAGGTGCGGTCCCTGGCGGAGGTGCTGTGTGACACCGAGGGGATCGAACTTGTCCACGTCGAGTTCCTGCGCGACCGCGGCGGCCGAGTGCTGCGGCTCTTTATCGACAAGCCGGCCGGCGTGACGCTGGAGGACTGCGCCACGGTCAGCCGGGAATTGGGAGATGTGCTCGACGTGCACCTGCCCGATATCGGGCGCTATCACCTGGAAGTCTCCTCCCCGGGGCCCAACCGCCCGTTGTCGCGCGCAGAGGACTTCGAGCGTTTCAGAGGGCATGCAGCGAAGATCAGAACCCTCTGCCCGATGGACGGGCAGAGGCATTTCAGCGGCGTGCTGGCGGGAATATCCGGCGGGGCGGTCTGTCTGGTCAAAGGCCAGACAACGGTGACCATCCCGCTTGAGGACATTTCCAAGGCACGCCTCGTCAACTACACGGAGAAAGCCCATGTTGATTTCGGAAATCAAACGGGTCGTTGAACAGGTCAGCCGGGACAAGGGCATCGATCGCCAAGTGCTCGTCAAGGCGCTGGAAGAGGCGTTGAAGTCCGCCGCCCGCAAGAAATACGGTCCCAAGATCGACATCGAAGTCCAGTACAGCGAGGAGACCGGTGACCTAGAGGTGTTCCAGTTCAAAGAGGTGGCCGAGGTGATCGAGGATCCGATGCTTCAGATCAGCCTCGGTGAGGGTCGCTTGCTCGACCCGGACTGCGAGGTCGGCGACAGCCTCGGCACCAAGATGGACACGAACACCTTCGGCCGCATCGCCGCCCAGTCCGCCAAGCAGGTCATCATCCAGAAGCTGAAGGACGCGGAGAAGGATGCGGTCTACGCTATCTTCATCGAGCGCCGGGGCGAGATCATCAACGGGATCGTGCAGCGGGTCGATCGGGGGGACATCATCGTCAATCTCGGCCAAACCGAGGGCATCCTGCCGGTGCGCGAGCAGGTGACCAAGGAGAGCTACCGCCGCGGCGATCGCATCCGGGCCCTCATCCTGGACGTGCTGCAGGATTCGCGGGGGCCGCAGATCGTGCTGTCGCGGACGCACCCGAATTTTATCGTCACCCTTTTCCGCACCGAGGTCCCGGAAATCAGCGAGGGTATCGTGTCCATCATGGGGGCCGCCCGGGAGGCGGGTGTGCGGGCCAAGATCGCCGTCGCCTCCAATAACTCCGATATCGACCCGGTGGGCGCCTGCGTGGGGATGAAGGGCAGCCGGGTCCAGAGCGTCGTCCAGGAACTGCGCGGCGAGAAGATCGACATCATCCCCTGGCACGTGGACACCGCCAAGTTCGTCTGCAACGCCCTGGCTCCGGCCGAGGTCTCGCGGGTCATCATCGACGAGGACAACCGGTCGATGGAGGTCATCGTCCCCGACGAGTTTCTGGCCATCGCCATCGGCAAGAAGGGGCAGAACGTCCGATTGGCCAGCAAGCTGACGGGCTGGCATCTCGACGTGAAGAGCGAGAGCACCTATAACCAGACGATGCAAAGCGGTTACAATTCGCTCATGGCGCTTCCCGGCGTCGGGATCAGTCTGGCCGACGCCCTCTATGAAAAAGGGTTTTATTCCGCCGAGGAAATCGGGAAAGCCTCCGTGGAGGATCTTCTGCAAGTCCGGGGGATCGACGAGGAAATGGCCCGCGGCCTGATCGAGGCCGGGATGGTCGCCGCCGAGCAGGCGGCCCAGGCAGAAGCGGACGAAGCGGCGGAGGCGGCCCAAGCGGAAGCGGACAAAGCGGCGAAGACGGCTGAAGCGGAAGCGGACGAAGCGGCGAAGACGGCTGAAGCGGAAACGGGCGAAGCGGTGGAGGCGGCCCAAGCGGAAACGGACGGGGCCGTGGAGACGGGTGAAGCTGCCGCGGTCGAAGAGGCTTCGGAACCCGGCACAGAAGAGACGGGCCAGCCACCGAATGAAGCGTAGGCTGCAGCCCATCGCTCGCTGCCGCGCGATCGAACGCAGGCGGAGCCCCTTGAGCTAAGGGGATGGGGGGAAAAAGGTCATGTCGAAAATCCGGGTGTACGAACTGGCCAGAGAACTCAATCTGACCAACAAAGCGTTGATGGAAAAGCTCACCGGCCTGAACATCACCGTTGCGAGCCATATGAGTACTATGGACGATGATGCGGTCCAGCGGGTCAAGGCCGCGTTGTTCGGCAAAAAAGGAGCCGCAGTCGAGGAAAAGCGGGTCAAGTCCACCGTTATCCGGCGCCGCAAAAAGGTGACCGAAGTCCAAGCGGAGGAAGCGCTGGAGACCGAGGCTCCGGCAGAGCCGCCCGTGGTGCCGGCCGAACCCGAGGCCCCTGCCATCAAGGCGGTGGAAGCCGTCGAGGCCGCCGCGCCTGCGCCCGAGTTGCCTGCTCCGGTCGAGACCGAGGACGCCGTACCGGCAGAGCCCCCGTCCCACGCCGCGGCCGAACCGGCCGCTGCCGCCGATGCCGCCGATGCCGCCGGAGAGCCGGCTGTGCCGGTTGCCACCGAAAAGCTGAGAAAAGGCGAAAAGATCGTCAAGAAGGTCAAGCGGGACGAACCGGCCCGAATCATCAAGCTGCCGGTGGCGCCGGTCGAAAGGACCGCTGAACCTGCTCGGGTGCGGCCGAAGCTCGTGGAACCTCGGGGGCCCAAGGTCGTGGCCGTCCCGGTCGAGATCGGCCCGCCGGCACCGGGTGCCGACGACCGGGATGAAAAGAAGCGCAAGAAGAAGTGGGGCACGGACGAGGAGGCAGGCAAGAAGTTTATCAAGAAAAAGATTTCGTTTCGCACCAAGGCGGTGGTCGAAGCGGAGGACCTCTATGATGAAGCGTCCCGGTCCCGCAAACCCCGCAAGGGCGGTAAAGCCCAACCAGAGGTCGCCACCCACAAGTCGCAGGTCACCGTGGCCAAGGCGATCAAACGCAGGATTAAAATGGACGACGCAATCGTGCTGTCGGAACTGGCCAAGCGCATGGGGGTCAAGGCCGGCGAAATCATCAAGGTCCTCATGGGCATGGGCGTGATGGCCACCGTCAACCAGTCCATCGATTTTGACACCGTGGTGCTCATCGCCGCCGAGTTCAACTACGAGGCGGAGCGCGCCTCCAATCAGGAGGACAACCTGCTTAAACCGGTCGACGACGAACTGGCGACGCTCCTCGCCCGGCCGCCGGTCGTCACCATCATGGGGCATGTCGACCATGGCAAGACCTCGCTGCTCGATGTCATCCGCAAAACGCGCGTCACCGAAACAGAGGCCGGCGGGATCACCCAGCACATCGGCGCCTACCACGTGACTACGGATCGCGGCAGCATCGCCTTTCTCGACACGCCGGGCCATGAAGCCTTCACGGCGATGCGCGCCCGGGGTGCCCAGGTGACCGATTTGGTGGTGCTGGTGGTGGCGGCCGACGACGGGGTCATGCCTCAGACCGTGGAGGCGATCAACCACGCCCGGGCGGCCAACGTGCCCATCATCGTGGCCGTCAACAAGATCGACAAGCCGGGAGCCGACCCGGACCGCGTCAAGCGTTCGCTGGTGGAGAAGGGCCTGACGCCGGAAGACTGGGGCGGGGAGACGATATTCGTGCACGTATCCGCCAAGCAGAACACCGGCATCGACCAACTGCTCGAGATGATTTTGCTCCAGGCCGAGGTCATGGAGCTTAAGGCCAACCCCAACAAGCTCGCCCGCGGCCACGTGGTCGAGGCGAAAATCGATTCCGGCCGCGGCCCGGTCGCCACGATACTGGTGAGTGAAGGCACGCTGCACGCCGGAGATCCCGTCGTGTGCGGTGTCCACCACGGCAAAATTCGGGCCATGCTGAACGACCGCGGCCAGCCCATTGAATCCGCCGGACCCTCGGTGCCGGTGGAGATCCTTGGCCTGTCCGGGGTTCCCATGGCCGGGGATGAATTCGTGGCGGTTCAGGACGAGAAGGGCGCCAAACAGATCAGCGAGCGCCGCATGCAGAAGCAGCGCTCCAAAGATCTGGCCCAGACCAGCGCGCGGCCCAGCCTGGAGAGCCTGTTCGAGCGCCTGCAGCAGGGCGAGATGAAGGAGCTGACGCTCATCCTGAAGGCCGACGTCCACGGCTCGGTCGAGGCCCTCTCGGAGTCCCTGACCAAGCTGTCCAATGCCGAGGTCAAGGTGAACGTGGTGCACGCCGCCACCGGCGCCATCAGCGAGTCGGATGTGTCGCTCGCGGCCGTGTCGAACGCCATCATCGTCGGCTTCAACGTGCGGCCGACGCCGAAGGTGCAGGCCATGGCCAATGAAGAAAACGTGGACATGCGCTTCTACAACGTGATTTACGACGCCATCAACGATGTGAAGAACGCCCTGACGGGCCTGATGGCGTCGCGCTTCGAGGAGCGCATTCTTGGCTCCGCGGAGGTGCGCGAGGTGTTCCAGATCCCCAAGGTGGGCGCCATTGCCGGTTGTCAGGTCACCGACGGCAAGCTCGAGCGCGGGAAAAGCCTGCGCCTGATCCGTGACGGGGTGGTCGTTTACGAGGGCAAGAACTCCTCCCTGCGGCGGTTCAAGGATGACGCCAAGGAGGTCCAGAGCGGCTACGAGTGCGGCATCGGCATCGAGAACTTCAACGACATCAAGGTCGGCGACCGCATCGAGTTCTTCTACATGGAAGAGTTCCGGCCCGACGTGTCGTGAAGTGGGTTCATAACCCCGTCTGACACCCGCTGGTCCGCCGCAGGCGGATTGCAGGTCTCTCGCGATGCTCACCCGCCGCAGGCGGACTGCGCTTTCGTATCGGCCTGACGTTTTGCCCTCGGGCGTGATTCGAGGTTCTGAGACCACTTCATGAAATTGTTAAGCCCGGACGGAGGTGCCTTGGCCGTGGGCGGTCCATCAGAGGCGAGCATGGCGGTGGGCATCGGGCTGATCACCTTCCGCCTGCACGAGTGCCACTCGCTGAAGGAGAAGCGCAGCATCGTCAAGGCGATCGTCGCCCAGCTGCGCACTCATTTCAACGCGTCGGTGGCCGAGGTCGATGCCAATGACGTGCACCAGCGGGCGGTCGTCGGGTTTGCGCTGGTCGGCAACGACAAGGCCCTGATCAACTCGAAGATCGACAAGATGTTCAACCTGGCCGAGGAGCTCGGCCTGGCGGAGGTCATCGATTCGCAGATGGAGCTGTTCACCGTATGACGTCGCTTGCCCGATCGGAGAGAGTCGGCGGGCTCATCCAGCAAATCCTGTCGGAGCTGCTGCGGCGGGACATCAGTGACCCTCGCCTGGCGCTGACGACCATCACCGGCGTCAAGGTGACGAAAGACCTGCGCCTGGCGCGCGTGTATTTCACCACCGCCGGGGGCAAGAGCACCTCTGACGTGGCGGCCGAGGGGTTTGCGAGTGCGGCGGGGTTTATCAAGCGGCGTCTGGCCGGGCAGCTGGGGCTGCGCTACATGCCCGCGCTCGAGTTCTTTTACGATGCGTCCTTCGACCACGGCGCCCACATCGATCAACTGTTGAAATCGATATCCAAAGATCATGGACCTGATTCTTCAGATAATTAAGCGTGCCGGCCATCTCCTGGTCACCTCCCACGCGGACCCGGACGGAGATGCCGTCGGCTCGCTCTTGGCCCTGGGGCTCGCCCTTAAAAAGATCGGCAAGCAGACGACCCTCTACAACGCCAGCGCCATCCCGGCGGTCTATCAGTTTCTGCCGGGGGTGGACGGCATATCGCGCCGGCTGCAGGCGCCCGAGACCTACGATGCCGCCGTGGTTCTGGACTGCGGGGACATTTCCCGCATCGGTGAGAGCTGGCCGGCGGTCGCCCGGGTGGGGGCCATCATCAACATCGACCATCACATTTCCAACACCGGCTTCGGCCAGCACCAGCTGATCGACGGCGAGGCCTGCGCCACCGCGGAGGTCGTCTACCGCCTGATCCGGGCGCTCGGCGTGGAGCTTGACCGGGAGATCGCCACGGCGCTGTACACCGGGATCCTCACCGATACGGGCTCCTTCCGGTTCTCGAACACCAACGTGGCCGCGTTCGCTATCGCCCGGGAAATGACGGAGCTGGGGGTTGACCCCTACCGGGTCGCGCAGCACGTGTTCGGCTCCTACTCGCTCGGCCGCATCAAGCTGCTCAACCTGGCGCTCAACTCGATCGAGATCTCGCGCAACGGCAAGCTCTCGATCATGGCCATCACTCGCCGCATGCTGGACGAGACGGGAACCCAACCGGAAGATACGGACGGCATCATCAACTACGCCCGGCGGATCGAGGATGTGAAAGTGGCGGCATTGATCCAGGAGCAGGCCAACGGGACGGCCGGCACGGACAGCCGCACGCACGTTCACGTCAGCCTGCGCTCCGACGGCACCGTTGATGTCGCCGCCCTGGCCGGCGCGTTCGGCGGCGGCGGGCATTACAGCGCGGCCGGCTTCCAGGTCGAGGCGACGATTGCGGACATCAAGTCCCGGCTGATCGACTGGGTGGAAAAAATTTGAACGGCATCCTGGTCGTCAACAAGCCGGCGGCTATCTCGTCGGCCGGCGTGGTGGCCCATGTCAAGCGCCTGCTGGCGGCCGGGCGCGTCGGGCACACCGGGACCCTGGACCCGTTTGCGCGCGGGGTGCTGGTCTGCTGTGTCAACCAGGCGACGAGGTTGGCCCGCTTCATGTTGCAGGGCCGTAAGGCCTACGCGGCCGTGATGACGCTGGGAGTCGAAACCGACACCCAGGACGTTACGGGCCGTGTGGTGGCCAGGGGCGACTGGACCGGGGTCTCCGAGGCGGCCATCGCGGCCGCTGTCCGCCGTTTCGAAGGGGCCATTGCGCAGACACCGCCGGTCTTTTCGGCCCTGAAGCACGAGGGTGTGCCGCTGTACACCCTGGCCCGGCGCGGCCAGCCGGTCCAGAAACCGCCGCGGAACGTGCATGTCCACCGGATCCGGGTGCTCGCGGTGGCACTGCCCGAGGTCCGCTTCGAGGTGCACTGTTCGGCGGGGACCTATGTGCGCACGCTGGCCGTGGACATCGGCCGGGAGCTGGGCTGCGGCGCCCACCTGAGCGAGTTGACGCGCACGGAGAGCGGCGGCTTCAGCCTGGCGCAGGCCCTGACCCTGGAAGAGGTGGAGGATCTGGCCCGGTGTGGAGCCGTGCGTGAACGGCTCATCCCGATGGCGCAGGCCTTGGCCGGATGGCCGGAAGTCGCCGCCGACCGGCGGTTGCTCGAAAACGTGCGCACCGGCCGCCGACTCACCCGCCGGGAGCTGTCGGTCCCGCCTGACGGAGGGCCGGTTGCCTCCGGCGACGGCCTGCTCAAGGTCATGGATGAGCAGGGAGAACTGGCGGCGGTGCTGCTCTTCAAGGCCGGGCGGGACGATCTTGAGTATGCCTGCGTTTTCGCACGGCCTGAGGGCTGAGGCGTGGTGATTTCTGTTGCACTTAAAGCCGCGTTGCTCTAAGGTGGTTCACAAAATTGTCGGTGGTCTACGGCGGCGTTTTTGGGATGCCGTCGAACGCGCAATAAGAACATAATCGCACGTATTTCACGATGAGACGGCTTCGTCAAAAACCCAACTTCAAGGTGCGCCTTGCCCGCGGCGGGACACCGCCGCGCCGAAGTTGGTTTTTTTCCGAAGCCGCCCAGAAGGAGGAAGGAAGAAAGTGACTTTGTCAACCGAAGACAAAAAGAGACTGATCGAGAAGTTCAAGGTGCACGAGTCCGACACCGGCTCTCCCGAGGTCCAGGTCGGCCTGCTCACCAACCGCATCACGTATCTGACCGAGCATTTGAAGGTTCACAAGAAGGACCATCACTCCCGGCGCGGGTTGCTGATGCTCGTCGGCCGGAGGCGTCGGTTGTTGAACTACGTGAAGTACAAGGATGTCAATCGCTACCGGTCCATCATCGAGACACTGGGCCTAAAAAAGTAGCACATACGCATGTGACGCGCCGGCTCGCTCGCCGAGGGGCAGTGCCTGCTCCTCCAGAGACGTCCGGGTGGTGCCTGCATCACACCGGCTCCGCGGCATGTTGAGGCGGGGCGAAGACGGTTTGGGCTTCACATGAGGAGACCTATATGGAAATTATATTGAAGGAAGAGATCGGCGGAAAAACGTTGAGCATCCAGACCGGCAAGGTGGCCAAGCAGGCCTCCGGGTCCGTGGTGGTCCAGTATGGCGACACGGTGGTGCTGGTGACCGTGGTGTCCACCCATGACGCGCGGCCCGGCGACTTTGTGCCGCTGACGGTGGAATACCAGGAGAAGATCTACGCGGCCGGGCGAATCCCGGGCAACTACTTTCGCCGTGAAATCGGGCGGCCCAGCGAAAAGGAGACCCTGACCGCGCGGCTGATCGACCGGCCCATGCGGCCCCTGTTCCCGAAGAGCTACCGCTTTGAAACCCAGGTGATTGCCACGGTCCTGTCCATGGATCAGGAAAACGACGCGGACACCCTGGCCATGGTCGGGGCTTCCGCCGCGCTGCACCTTTCGGACATCCCCTTCGCCGGGCCGATCGCCGCCGTGCGCGTCGCCCGAATCGACGGCCAGTTCAGAGTCAACCCGGCCATCACGGAATTGGACCTCTGCGACATCAACATCATCGTGGCCGGCTCCAAGACCGGTGTCGTGATGGTCGAGGGCGGGTCCGGCGTGGTGAGCGAAGACGATATGATTGAAGCGATCTTCTTCGGTCACCGGGCCCTGCAGCCCCTGATCGACCTGCAGATCAAGCTGCGCGAAACACACGGCGCGCCGAAGCGCGCCTTCGTCCCCCCGGTTGTGGACGCCGAGTTCGTTGCCAAGGTGGAAGCGCTCGCCGCCGGGCCCCTGCGAGAGGCGCTGCTCATCCCGCAGAAGATTGAGCGCTACGCCGCCGCGCGGGTGGCCAAGCACGGCGTCATCGAGGCCCTCGGCGAGGAGTACGCCGATCGCCGCGAGCAGGTCGTCGGTATCATCGAGTCCCTCAAACGGCGCATCCTGCGGGACCTGATCCTGATCGAGGGCCGGCGTGTCGACGGCCGCCGATTCGACGAAGTCCGGCCGATCACCTGCGAGGTGGGGATTCTGCCCCGGCCGCACGGCAGCGCCCTGTTCACCCGGGGGGAGACCCAGGTGCTCGGTGTCCTCACCCTGGGCTCGGGCCAGGACGAGCAGCGGGTGGAGACGCTTTCCGGCGAAGAGTTCCGCCCCTTCATGCTGCACTACAACTTCCCGCCCTATTCGGTGGGGGAAGCCAAGCGCATCTCCGGCCCCAGCCGGCGCGACATCGGCCACGGCGGCCTGTCCACCCGCGCGATCGAGAAGATCCTGCCGGATAAGGAAAAATTTGACTACACCATCCGGCTGGTCTCCGAGGTGCTGGAGTCCAACGGCTCCTCGTCGATGGGGACCGTGTGCGCCTGCTGCCTCGCCCTGATGGACGGCGGGGTGCCCATCAAGGCGCCGGTGGCCGGGATCGCCATGGGGCTGGTCAGCGAGGTCGACAAGACCGTGGTGCTCTCCGACATCCTCGGCGACGAAGACCACGCCGGCGACATGGACTTCAAGGTCACCGGCACTGAGGCCGGGATCACCGCCCTGCAGATGGACATCAAGATCCACGAGCTGTCGCGGGAGATCCTGACGAAAGCCCTGGAGCAGGCCCGCCAGGGGCGTATCCACATCCTGGGCCGGATGCTCGCGGCGCTTGCCGCGCCGCGTCCGGAGATCTCCCCCTACGCGCCGACCATCACCACCATCACCATCCACCCCGACAAGATCCGCGAGGTGATCGGCCAGGGCGGCAAGACCATCCGCGCGATCCAGAGCCAGACCAACACCGTCATCCAGATCGAAGATTCGGGTCAGGTAAAAATCGCCGCCTTCTCCAAGCAGGAGGCCGAGGCGGCCCTCGAGCTGGTCCGGCAGATCACGGCCGACCCCGAGGTGGGCGCCATCTACGAGGGCACGGTGGTCAAGATCACCGACTTCGGGGCCTTCGTCAATATTCTGCCGGGAACCGACGGGCTGGTGCACATCTCGCAGCTGGCCAACCACCGGGTCACCAAGGTGTCCGACGTGGTCAAAGAGGGCGACAAGCTGAAAGTCAAAGTGCTTGAAGTCGGCCGGGACGGGAAGATCCGGCTGAGCCACAAGGCGCTCCTGGAAGAGGGCGATGGACAGACCCATCGATAAGACGGTCCTGCCCAACGGTGTGCGGATTGTGAGCCATCACATGCCGCACACCCGTTCCGTCTCCATGGGGGTATGGGTGAACGCGGGGGCCCGGGACGAAACCGACGCCGAAAACGGGCTGTCCCACTTCATCGAGCACATGATCTTCAAGGGGACCCGCAAACGCTCCGCGTACCAGATCGCCAAGGAGTTCGACGCCATCGGCGGGCACACGAACGCCTTCACCAGCATGGAGAACACCTGCTACCACGCCAAGGTGCTCGACACCCAGGTCGAGACCATGGTGGACGTCCTTTCGGACATTTTTCTGAACTCCATCTTCGACGCGCGCGAAGTGGAGCGGGAGCGGCCGGTCATTCTGCAGGAGATCGGCATGGTGGAGGACAGCCCGGACGAGTACATCCACTACCTGGCCGGGAACAACTTCTGGGGCAACAATCCGCTGGGCCGTTCGATCCTCGGCACGCGCGAGACCATTGCGCAGTTCGGCGCCGACGCGATCAGGGGGTTCTTCCAGCGGCTCTACCAGCCCGAACGCATCGTGATCGCCGCCGCCGGCAACCTGGGCCACCAGCGCCTGGTGGACCTCATCGGACCGGCCTTCGAGTCCGTGCGGCGGAAGGACGGCTTTCCCGAGCGCATCACCCCGGCCAACCGCTGCCTCGTGGACATCCGCCCGCGGGAGCTCGAACAGGTCCACATCTGCCTCGGGACGGCCGGCCTGTCGGTGGTCGACCCCCGGCGCTACGCGTTTTCGCTGCTGAACACGATCCTGGGGGGGAACATGAGCTCCCGGCTGTTCCAGGAGGTGCGCGAAAAACGCGGGCTGGCCTACGCCGTCTACTCCTTCACCTCCTCGCACGTGGACACGGGCATGTTCGGGGTCTACCTGGCGGTCAGCCCGGAGCAGGCGCTGCCCGCCGTCGCTCTGGTGGCAAGCGAGCTCACCCGGATAACGTGCGAACCGGTCGACCCCGCCGAGCTCACGGGCGCTATCGAGTATACGAAGGGCAGTCTGCTGCTCGCATCCGAAAGTGCGGACAACCAGATGGTCCGTGCCGCCCAGAACGAAATTCACTTCGAAGCGGACATCCCCCTGTCCACCGTCATCGAACACGTCGAGTCCGTCACCCGGGAGGAGATCCAGCAGCTCGCGCAGGAGCTTTTCCGGCAGGACCAGATGATGCTGACCCTGCTCGGGCCGGCGCCAACGCCGAAAGACGCCTTCGAGAACTGTCTCTATTCCCATCCGTGAGTGTCTGAATGGAACCGGTCGTAAAGATCCTGCGCCTTCGTCCGGGCGAGGACGCCGACATCCCGCTGCCGCGCTACATGACCCCGGATTCGGCCGGCATGGACATCTGTGCGGCCGTGCGCGAGGATACCGTCCTGGACAAGGGTGCGATCGCCCTGCTGCCGACCGGATTCGCCCTCGCTCTGCCCAGGGGCTACGAGGCCCAGGTCCGCCCGCGCAGCGGGCTGGCGGTCAAACACGGGATCGGGCTGATCAACGCCCCCGGCACCATCGACGCCGATTACCGCGGCGAGGTGATGATCGCTCTCGTCAACCTCGGCCGTTCAGCCTACACGGTGCGCCGCGGCGACCGCATCGCCCAGGTGGTCATCCAGCGGGTCGAGCAGGCCCGGCTGGAGCAAGTGCCGGCGCTCGACGCCACCGAACGCGACGGCGGAGGCTTCGG
>JBFYWS010000311.1:0-11639 GCA_041310935.1 Desulfobacteraceae bacterium
CGATGAACTCCTCGATGCTGTTCATGCTGATGTTGCGCTTTTCACAGGCCTTCAGCATGCCCGAACGCACCTTCTCGCGGCTGAAAAGCTCGCGCCGCCCGTCCTTCTTCATGATCATGATCGGGATTTCTTCGATGTGCTCGTACGTCGTGAAGCGCCGGTTGCACGTCAGACATTCGCGGCGCCGGCGGATGACGCTGGCATCCTTGCTCAACCTGGAGTCGATCACCTTGTTTTCGATCTCACTGCAGTACGGACACTTCATTCCTTATCTCCCCCTCCGCCTGAATGGATGGATTCGTTGCTGCTGTCCCCGACCGAATGTTCCCCTTTGAGCGTTTCATCCGCCTCGGAGCCGACGATCTGGATCATGTCGATCGCCGCTTCCGCGAGCATGTCCCGCGCCAGTTCATCCGCATACCCGGAACGGTAGTAGATCTTGGCGATTCCGGCATTGATGATCATTTTGGCACAGATGGAACAGGGCTGGTTGGTGCAAAAGAGGTCGGCACCTTTCACCGACACCCCGTGCAAGGCCGCCTGGATGATGGCGTTCTGTTCCGCGTGAATGCCGCGGCAGAGCTCGTGGCGCATTCCAGATTGGACGTTGAGCTGCTCCCGCAAGCAGCCGACCTCGGCACAGTGCCGGACGCCGGACGGCGCCCCGTTGTAGCCGGTGGCAAGGATGCGCTTGTCCTTGACGATCACGGCCCCCACCGCACGCCGCAGGCAGGTTGCGCGTTTGGCCACCAGGGACGAAATGTCCATGAAATACGTTTCCCAGGAGGGGCGGCTACCGCTTTCCATGATATTTCTTAAGAAGCAGCACCGCGTTGGTGCCGCCGAAACCGAAGGAGTTGGACATGGCGTAGTTGACCGTGGCCTTGCGGGCCGTGTTCGGAACGTAGTCCAGGTCCAGCTCCTCGGCCGGGTTTTCGTAGTTGATCGTGGGCGGCATGGTGTCGTCGTGCACCGCCAGCACCGAAAAAACGGTCTCGACGCCGCCGGCGCCGCCCAGCAGGTGTCCGGTCATGGATTTGGTCGAACTGACCGCAACCGTGTGGGCGTGCTCCTTGAAAACGGTTTTTATGGCCCGGGTCTCGTAGAGGTCGTTCAACTCGGTGGAGGTGCCGTGGGCGTTGATGTAGTCCACCTGGTCGTATCGAACCCCGGCGTCATCGAGAGCCATCTGCATGCAGCGCGCCGCGCCGTTTCCGTCCGGCGGTGGCGAGGTCATGTGATACCCGTCGCCGGTGAGCCCGTAGCCGACCATCTCGGCGTAGATCCTGGCCCCGCGCTGCCGGGCGTGCGCAAGCTCCTCCAGGATCAGGATTCCGGCCCCTTCGCCGGGGACAAAACCGTCCCGGTCGCGCTCAAACGGCCGCGAGGCCCGCTCCGGCTCCGCGTTACGGGTGGAAAGGGCCTTCATGGCATTGAATCCGGCGATGCAGCTGGGCGAAATCACGGCCTCGGTCCCGCCGGTGATCATGGCGTCCACCCGGCCTTCCAGGATGAGCTTGAACGAATCCCCCACGGCGTGGGTTCCGGCCGCGCAGGCCGTGGCGATGGACAGGTTGGGGCCCTTGGCGCCGAACAGGATCGAGATCATCCCGGGGGCCATGTTGCCGATCATCAGCGGAATAAAGAATGGGCTCACGCGCTTGGGTCCGTTTTGTTTCAACTGGAAAATGGTGTCTTCCATGAACCGCAGGCCGCCCAGGCCGCAGCCGGTGATCACGCCCACCCGGCTGGCATTCTCGTCGCTGATCCTGAGCCCCGAGTCTTCCAGCGCCATCCGGGTCGCCGCCACGGCATAGGAGATAAACGGCTCAAACCGCTTGGCTTCTTTTTTTGCCATCCAGTCTTCGGGGTTGAACCCTTTGACTTCCGCCGCGATATGGGTCTCGTAGCGACTGGCATCGAACCGGGAAATCCGTCCCACGCCGGACTTTCCGGCGCACAGCGCGGCCCAGCTTTCGCTTACCCCGATCCCGACCGGGCATACCAGCCCCAGACCCGTGACAACCACCCGCCTATCCAAATGGCCTCCTTTGTGAATCACTCAGACCGACCTACTTCTTGGTGCCAACGTAGGCGATCGCGTCCTTCACGGTGACAATCTTCTCCGCATCCTCGTCGGAGATCTCAACGCCGAACTCCTCTTCCATGGACATGATGAGCTCGACCAGATCGAGGGAATCCGCGCCCAAGTCGTCCACAAAGGAGGCTTCCGGCTTGACTTCCGATAGATCCACGCTCAGTTTCTCGGCAATGATCTTCTTGACTCTTTCTTCGATGCTTTCCGACATTTTTATTCCTCCATGCGTTCGTTTGATTCGTGTTGGGTTGATGGGGTGTTAAGGGTTTCATTCTGCCTTCAGCTTCGAGCTTCCGGCGTCCAGCTTCATTACATATACATCCCGCCGCTCACGTGGATGACCTGCCCGGTGAGGTAGGCCGCCTGATCGGAGGCGAGGAATGTCACCGCCCCGGCCACGTCGGCGGGGGATCCCGCCCGGCCGAGCGGGATCTGGGCCAGGAACAGCTCCTTGACCTTGTCGCTCAGCACCGCGGTCATCTGGGTTTCGATGAAACCGGGGGCCACCGCGTTGACGGTGATGCCGCGAGCCGCAAACTCCCGGGCGACCGTTTTGGTCAGCCCGATCAGCCCCGCCTTTGAGGCCACGTAGTTGGCCTGACCGACGTTGCCGACGACCCCGACCACCGAGGCCACGTTGACGATCCGCCCCGCGCGCTGCTGGGCCATGACCCGGACCACCGCCTTGGTGCACAGGAAAGCGCCTTTGAGGTTGATGGCCATCACGAGGTCCCAGTCCGATTCCTTCATGCGCAGGAGCAAGGCGTCACGCGTGATGCCGGCGTTGTTCACCAGGACATCGATCCGGCCGTAGCGCGTGGCCACGTGATCCGCCCACTCGGCCACGGCTTTTTCATTCGACACGTCCACCTTCTGGAACGAGGCTTCGGGCCCGAGCGCCTTGGCGGCGGCCTCGCCGGCCTCCGGGTTGACGTCACAGATCGCGAGCTTCGCGCCCTCTTGGGCAAACGCCTCGGCCGTCACCCGGCCGATACCGGCCGCCCCGCCGGTGACCATCACGACTTTGTCTTTGAATCGCATCCTTTTCTCCTTCGGCGATAATTCAGCGCCCGAAAACCATGTCGGCGAGCCGATCCATGTCCTTGACCCCGTTCCGGCAACCGCCGCTAAATTCGCCGTGCTTCGTCTGCGCCAGCGATGCGGCAACCGTTGCCGGCTCGATCTCGCCCGTTCCGGTCAGGATCCGCGGGATGTTGCGGGTAAAGACCTGACACACCTCGTCGGCGAAGAGCCGCGAAACGAGCGCCGCCCGCTCCGCCGGTAGACCGCCGGCCGGGGCCAGGGCCGACGCCCTGCGGGCGGCGGCCGCGCCGATTTCAACGTGGATCATCATGTCGGCCAGATCGAACATGATGATCTGCTGCCGGGTCAGGCGGTGGGTGTCGGCCAAGACGATCATATGGTTGAGCGCGCGGGCGGCCAAGCCGACGTAACGGCTGCCGCAATCCGGGTACGCCTCGGCCAACTGCTCCATCTCGGCCGCCATGGCGCCGTAAAACTCCCCCTTGGTCTTGCGGGACTTCTTCCAGCGGAAGGTGCTGATGATGTTCTGCTGGATTTCGCTGGTACCCTCGTAAATGGTGGTAATGCGCACGTCGCGCTTGATTTTTTCCACCACGTACTCGGTGATGTAACCGTAGCCGCCCAGCGCCTGAATGCTGTCCTCCGCCGCGCGGTTGCCTGCTTCCGTGGCATAGATCTTGGCGATGGAGCCCTCGACCTCCAAGTCCCTCTCCCCGGCATCGAGACGCTCGGCCACCTCGTCGATATAGGCTGCGGCGGCCGTGAGGCGCACCACGTTCGGCACGATCAGCTTGTGGGCGTAGCCCTGCTTCTCGGAGAGCGGTGTCTTGAACTGGATGCGCTCCTTGGCGTAGGCGACAGCGATCTCGAGCGCGGACTCCCCGGCGCCCAATCCCATGGCGGCCACCATCAGCCGGGTGTAGCCGAAAACCTCGTTGGCCTGCTTCATCCCCTGGCCGGGCACCCCGCCGATCAGGTTCTCGACCGGCACAAACGCGTCGTTGAAGGTCAGGGGCGAGGTGTTGGAGGCGCGGATCCCGTGCTTTTCTTCGCCCTTGCCACGCTGGTAGCCTGGCGTCTCCTTTTCCACGATGAAAAAGGTGGGGCCCTCCGGTGCGCTGGCCAGAACGGTGATGAAATCCGCGTAGCCCCCGGTCGAGATGAACTGCTTGGCGCCGTTGATGCGGTAGCCGGTGATCTTGCCCGAACCGTCGGTCACGGGGTCGGCCTTGGTTTTGAGGGCGGCGACGTTGCTGCCCGCGTCGGGCTCGGTCACCGCGTAGGCCACGAGCGCCTTGCCGGCGGCGATCTTGCCGAGCCACTTCTTCTTCTGCTCCTCGGTGGCGCCGACCATGATGGGGTCGGCCCCGAGCTGGATGGCGAAAAAGGCGGTGGTGATCCCCAGGCAGATTTTGGCCATCTCCCGCGTCACCACGCAGCTGTCCCGCGCCCCGCCGCCCAGGCCGCCGTAGACCTCAGGGATCATCAGCAGCTGCAAGCCGATCTCCGGGCCCAGCATTTCCCGGATGACCTCCTCCGGAAAGATCTCCTTGCGGTCGAACTCGAGAATTTTTTCCTTGGTCAACAGCCGTTTTTTCAGCTGGGCCACCGTGTCCAGAACTATCTGCCGGGACTCGGGGTCCAGCCCGGCCAGCGGCCGGTCGAGGGAAGCGCCTTTGGAGTTCATGTGTAACGATCTTCCTCAAACAAGTGGGTTGTGCGTCACTCTTTTTCGACGTTCGTCACTTGGCGGCCTTTGTAAGAACCGCAGCTGGGACAGGCGTGGTGAGGAAGGACAGGCTCACTGCAATCGGGGCAGGTTGACAGGGAGGGAGCCGACAAGCGCTTGCCGGTTCTGCGCTTGTCCCGCCGGGACTTGGACGTTCTTCGCTTGGGCAGACCCATGAGCAATCTCCTAACTATTTGAGTTATAATAATTAAACGCTTTAATTCTTCCTAATTTTAAACTCGTGGATTAGTAATTCAAATTCCAGGGGTTGTCAAGCTTTTTTGAAAAACAGGGCCAGCCGCCGGCTCTTGTGGCGGACCGCTTTCTGTGTTAATAGTTACATCAAAATCCGGCTACCGCCGGATTTTGATGTAACTATTTGATTCTATTTATTTAAAATTCCAAAAAACGCCCCTCTGATTTGTGGCGGCGATGTGGCACAAAAAAGCATGCCAGGGGTCTGACGCACCAGCGGCGGCCAGACCGGCGCCGATGCGAGCAACGGCCAGGCTTGGAATTACCTTATATCATAGCAATTTATTAGCAATCCATAAAGAGCGGCGGTCAAAGGAGATTTCATGACACAGGTGGTGACACGCTTTCCACCGAGCCCGACCGGCTATCTGCACGTCGGCGGGGCGCGGACGGCCCTGTTCAACTGGCTTTACGCCCGTCGCATGAAAGGCAAGTTCGTCCTGCGCATCGAAGACACGGACACGGCACGCTCGACCCAGGCCTCGGTCGATGCCATCTTCGAGGCCCTGGAGTGGCTCGGCCTGGACTGGGACGACGGGCCCTACTTCCAGACCCGACGCTTCCCGGTCTACCTGGAGCACATCCAGAAACTGCTCGCCACCGGCCACGCCTATTACTGCACCTGCGCACCCGAAAAGGTTGAACAGATGCGGGCGAAGGCCTTGGCCACCGGCGGCAAACCGAAGTATGACGGGACCTGCCGCAACAAGAACCTGCCCCGCGGCGACACGGCGGTGGTGCGTTTCAAGGCCCCGCTCGCCGGCACCACGGTGCTGGAGGATGTCGTCAAGGGCAACATCGTTTTCCGGAACGATGAGCTGGACGATTTCATCATCTGCCGCAAGGACGGCAGCCCCACTTACAACCTCGCGGTGGTGGTGGACGACATCACCATGGGGGTCAACACCATCATCCGGGGCGACGACCACGTGATGAACACCCCCAAACAGATCCAGCTCTACAATGCCTTCGGCTGCCCGCTGCCCCTGTTCGGCCATGTCCCCATGGTGCTCGGCCGGGACCGCACCCGCCTGAGCAAGCGCCACGGCGCCACCTCGGTCACCGCCTACCGCGAAATGGGTTTTTTGCCGGAGGCCCTGATCAACTACCTGGTGCGGCTGGGATGGTCCCACGGCGACCAGGAGTTCTTCACCAAGGAGGAACTCATTCAGGTGTTCAACCTGGAGAACATAGGCCGCGCCGCCGGTATCTTCGACATGGAAAAGCTCCTGGCCCTGAACGCAGACCACATCAAGGCCGCCCCCCCGGCCCGGCTGGTCGAGCCCCTGGCGCCGTTCCTGCGCAAGAAGGGCGTCGACATCGAGGGCGACCCGAAAATCGAGAGGGTCATTGCCACCCTGAGTGCCCGCAGCAAAACCTTGGCGGAAATGGCGCAGAGCGCCCTCTTCTATTACCGGGAGGAGATCGTCTACGAGGAGGATGCCGCCCGCAAAATTCTGACGACCGAAGCCCTGGTGCCGCTCAAGGCCCTGACGGCCAAGCTCGAGGCCCTCGAGGACTACTCGGAGCCGAGCCTGGAAGCCGCATTCAAAGCCGTGGCGGAAGAGACCGGCCTGAAGCTCGGCAAAATCGCCCAGCCCGTGCGCGTGGCCTTGAGCGGCCGGACGGCCAGCCCGGGTATTTTCGAGATCACCGCCATCATCGGAAAAGAGCGCGTTCTCGCGAGGCTGCGCAAGGCGATGGCATACATAGAACAGAGGGGGCTCGGGTAACCGGCTTATAAGGAAGTTGAATCTTTTATGCTGTAGGAGTCCGCCGCGGCGGACCGCGATGATCGTGGCTGGAAGCCACTCCCACAAAAGCGAAACGTGATTGCCGATAGGATGGCGCCGCGCGCCGTAACCCGCTTCCACGTCGTGAACGCAAAATAGACTTGACTCTAAAAACAGCGTCGGTTATTTTAATGGGACCCACTGAGGGATCGTCTAGTGGCAGGACGACGGGTTCTGGCCCCGTTAACCTAGGTTCGAATCCTAGTCCCTCAGCCAAATAAAAATGGCTTACGGCAAACCGTAAGCCATTTTTATTGTTGATTTGTCATTTTATTGAGAGTTAATAGGGAATCTTCGACCGTAAGGAATGCGCTCTTTTTTATGATTCGCTCGCATTCGCGGTTCAATCAGGCGTATGTGAACCGCTGGGAAAGAGTCCCTCGTATTCACCAGCAAATTAGGCGAGGTAATACCATGACATCCCCCGTGAAGCCGTCGGAGCCAAACGTACCCACCAACTTTATCAGGCAGATCGTCGCGGCCGACCTTGCCGCCGGCAAGAACGACGGCAGGGTGGTCACCCGCTTCCCGCCGGAGCCGAACGGGTACCTTCACATCGGACACGCCAAGAGCATCTGCCTCAACTTCGGCCTGGCCCGGGATTTCGGGGGCATCTGCCACCTGCGCTTCGACGACACCGACCCGGCCAAGGAATCCATGGAATACGTCGCCTCCATCCAGGAGGACGTGCGCTGGATGGGATTCGACTGGCAGGAGCGGATGTTCTTTGCCTCCGACTACTTCGAGCGGCTATACGACTTCGCCGTCCAACTGATCAAACTCGGCAAGGCGTACGTGGACCATCTGAGCGCAGAGGAGATCCGCGAATACCGCGGCACCCTGACCGCCCCCGGCCGGAACAGCCCCTACCGTGACCGCAGCATCGCGGAGAATCTGGACCTGTTCCAGCGCATGCGGGCCGGGGAGTTCAAGGACGGGGCGTGCGTGCTGCGGGCCAAGATCGACATGACCGCGCCGAACATCGTGATGCGCGACCCCGCGATCTACCGCATCAAGCACGTGGACCACTACCGTACCGGTCACGCGTGGTGCATTTACCCGATGTACGACTTCACCCACTGCCTGTCGGATGCCATCGAGGGCGTGACCCACTCCGTCTGCACGCTGGAGTTCGAGAACAACCGCGAGCTCTACGACTGGGTGCTGGATACGCTCACCCCCCCCTGTCACCCGCAGCAGATCGAGTTTGCCCGCCTCAGCCTGAACTACACGGTGCTCTCCAAGCGCAAGCTCATCGAACTGGTGGAGAAGGGGGTTGTCTCCGGATGGGACGACCCGCGCATGCCCACCATCTCGGGCTACCGCCGCCGCGGTTACACGCCGGAGGCGATCCGCACCTTCTGCGAACGCATCGGGGTCGCCAAGGCCGCCAGCACGGTGGACATCGGCCTGATGGAGTACTGCCTGAGGGATGACCTGAACAGGCGCACCCCCCGGGTGATGGCGGTCCTGCGGCCACTCAAGGTGACGATCGTGAACTACCCGGAAGGGCAGGTGGAGGAGCTTGCGGCGGTCAACAACCCGGAGGACCCGGGCATGGGCACGCGGCAGGTGCCCTTCAGCCGCGAGCTCTACATCGAGCACGAGGACTTCATGGAGGAGCCGCCCAAGAAGTTTTTCCGGCTGGCGCCGGGCCGCGAGGTGCGCTTGCGCTACGCCTACTTCATCACCTGCGTCGAGGCCGTGAAAGACCCCGTAACCGGCGAGGTGGCGGAACTGCGCTGCACCTACGACCCGGCCACCCGAGGCGGGGATGCGCCGGACGGCCGCAAGGTGCAGGGGACCCTGCACTGGGTTTCCGCCCTGCATGCGGCCGCCGCCGAGGTGCGCCTCTACGACCACCTCTTCAGCCAAGAAAACCCGGACGAGGCCGAGGGCGGCCGGCACTTCACCGACCATCTCAACCCGAAATCACTGGAGGTGCTGACGGGCTGCAAGCTCGAACCGGGCCTCGTGTCGGCCTCCCCCGGTGACCGCTTTCAGTTCGAACGTTTGGGCTACTTCTGCGCGGACGCCCGGGACTGCCGGCCGGGCCACCTCGTCTTCAACCGCTCGGTGACCCTGCGCGACACATGGGCAAAGATCGCAAAGAAGGAGGGGGGGAAGAAAAAGGGGTGAGTTTAATGCTCCGCGGCTGCGGATTTCTTGGAAGTTGTTTCACAACCTTGGATCACACCTGAGGGCAAGGCGCAGGCCGATTCGAAAGCGTAGTCCGCCTGAGCCGGATGAGCATTTCGAGAGGCCTGCAATCCGCCTGCGGCGGACCATCGGGCGTCAGGCGGGGTTATGAAACCACTTCTACTTGTAGAACAGATACCCACCCACCAGCTTCAGGTACTCGTCGGCCACCTTCAGGATATACCCGCCATCCAGCCACCATGGGCCGTTTGACCCCACGCCTTCGATATCGATGGCATGAAAATCGAACGTGAGGCCGGACTCCTTGTTGGCACGCTCGAAGGCGAGGCGGGCGCGGCGGATGTGGTAGCAGGAGCTCACGACGATGGCCGAGCCGAACCCCCGCTCGCGCATGACGTCGACGGTTCTTTCCGCCTCGGCGAATGTGCCGCCCAGGCCGAACGCATGGCGGCGTTTGGGATCGTTGCTGCGGCCGAAGAGGACCCGTTCATCGGGGATGGGGTCCTCGATGTGATAGTACCGGACAAACCAGGGCCACGTCAGGGCCCGGTGGCGCAGCGGCAGGAGCATGAAACGGTGGTGGCCGGCGTGGGTGAGCGCAACGCCGGCGGCGACCCGCTCCCGGTCCTCATCCGAGGGTCCTGCCAGCACCACGACCAGGTCGGCTACGCCGGGTAGCGTGCCTTCCCGGTGGCAGAGAAAACGGTGCCCCCCGCCCAAGAAAGCCGCCAGCCCGATGATCAGAACCACCGTGACCCCCATCACCACCCGGACCATGAAATGCCCCTCAGCAGGCAACGTCTACCGGTTTTCGTCCTCCCGGCTGGCGGCGTGCCGCACCTCCGGGTTCACCCGGGCGCGGCCGATGCTGACGTAGACGAGGCCCTGGCCGGCCACGATGTCCGGATCGTACAAGTTGCGGCCGTCGAAAATGACCGGGGCTTTCAACAGTCGTTTGACCCGTCCGAAGTCCGGGTTGCGGAACTGGTTCCAGTCCGTCACCACCGCCAGCGCATCGGCCCCTTCCAGGGCGTCGTACTGGTGTTCACAGATCTGCACGAGCGCGTTGTCCGCTAGATGCGCCCTCGCCCGGCCGGCGGCGACCGGATCGAAGGCGGTCACGCGCATCCCCGCGGCCGTGAGAGCCCGGATCAGTTCGAGGGAGGCGGCCTCGCGGATGTCGTCGGTGTTGGCCTTGAACGCCAGCCCCCACAGGGCCAGCACCTTGCCGGACAGCCCGCCCTGCCCGCTGAAATAGGCCTCGATTTTTTCCACCAACACGGTTTTCTGGCGGTGGTTGACCGCGTCCACGGCAGCGATCAATTGCGGGTCGTAACCGCTCTGGCGCGCCGTGTTGACGAGAGCCTTGACGTCCTTGGGGAAACACGAACCGCCGTAGCCGACCCCGGGGTAGATGAAGTGGTACCCGATGCGGTGGTCGGCCCCGATCCCCCGGCGCACCGCGCTCACATCGGCGCCGACCCGCTCGCAGATGTTGGCGATTTCGTTGATGAAGGAGATCTTCGTGGCCAGCATGCAGTTGGCCGCGTACTTGGTCATTTCCGCGCTGCGCACACTCATCACGACCATCTTGTCGCGGCTGCGGGCGTAGGGTGCATAGAGCGCCTCGAGCAGTTTGGCGGTGCGCACGTTGTCGGTGCCGACGATGATGCGGTCGGGTTTCATGAAATCGCTGACCGCGTCCCCCTCTTTGAGAAACTCGGGGTTCGAAACGACGTCGAACTCGAGCGAAAGGCCGCGCCGGTCGACTTCCGCGCGCACGATGCGGTGCACCTCGTCGGCGGTGCCGACCGGCACGGTGGACTTGTTGACGATGATCTTGTACTCCGTGATGCGTTCGCCGATCTGCCGCGCGACGTCCCGGACCTGGGACAGGTCGCACGAGCCGTCGTCATGGGGCGGTGTTCCGACGCAGTTGAAGATGAACAGGGCATCTTCCATGGCCCCCTTCAGGTCCACCGAGAACTGCAGGCGCCCCTCCAGCGCGTTACGCTTGACCAGCGCCTCAAGACCCGGCTCGTATATATGAACCATACCGTCCTTGAGTCCGCTGATGATGGCGGGGTTGCTGTCGACACACACGATGTGATTGCCCATCTCCGCCAAACAGGCGGCCGTCACGAGGCCCACATAACCGGTTCCCACGATACAAATGTTCATCGCTGCTGACTCGCTTTCTATTGGAAGGTTGAACAGACAGCCGGCCGCATCCCCCGGGGCGAAGGCGAGCTGGCACCCTGCCAGGTAAACGGCCTTAAGGTTGCTTGATCGCTGGAATCATAGCAGATATGATAGCAGGGTGCAAATTAGCCCATCCCTGCGGGACGGGCTAATTTTTTTCTTGATTTATCGTTAAAAATCAGGGAAAACAATATGGTAATGGAATCGGGGCGGCTGTCGTTCACAAACGGATGACACACCGGCGTCCCTCGAAATCACCGGCACCCAGACGTTTTCGGCCGACGCCGAAAAGCTCGGTGCACCCATCGCGGTATGCGGCGTTGACCCGGATGAAATGGTTTCGGTGTGTTGGCCTGCG
>JBFYWS010000247.1:0-6061 GCA_041310935.1 Desulfobacteraceae bacterium
TGGCCTATCTGAAAACCGCCAGCATCAATGTCTGCCAGTACTGACTGCGCGCCCACACTGCTTCGGCGAAGCAGGCCGGCGTGACCGACCGGCAGATCGAAGACCTCCGGTTCTACCAACACAGCGAGGCTTACGACGACAAGGAGCGGGCCACCGTACGCTTTGCCGACCTGGTGACCCGCGGGGCCTCCGCCATCGACGAGTCCGTTCTCAACTGGCTGGGCCAATACTACTCGGACGATGAAATCGTTGAGCTGGTGATGGTGGTCGCACTCGCCAACATGGTCAACCGCGTCAACGACACGCTGCAGATTGAACCGGATTTAGGATAGTGTCCATCCATAAACGGCATCTTTCGGCCCATGCCGGCGTTCGCGCTCTTCGCCATCCTCGGCGTAGACGGACTACGCCTGCGGTTGCGAAATTGCTGCGGCCTTGGCCTGAACCGAAATCCACCATTTCTGGATGGACACTATGATAGCCATGGCACCCGCTCGCATCGTCGCAACCGACGGCTTCACCCTCAACCCGGGCGACAATCCCTGGGACGAGATCGAGGCCCTGGGAACACTTACCGTTTACGAACGAACCGCACCGGCGGAGTTGATGGCGCGCTGCCGCGAAGCGAAGATTCTCATCGTCAACAAGACCCGCGTCCGCGCGGAGGCCCTGGCGGAACTTCCCCGGTTGCGGTACATCAGCGTGTCCGCGACAGGCTACGACTGTGTCGACATCGCGGCGGCCGGCCGCCGAGGCATCCCGGTGTCGAACGTGCCGGTCTACGGGACGGACTCCGTCGCCCAGTACGTGTTTTCGGCCCTCCTTAACGTCTGGCACAACATCGCCGGCCACGCCGCCGCCGTGCAGGCCGGGGAGTGGGGCGCGCAGCCGGACTGGTCGTTCTGGAAGACGCCGCTGACCGAGCTGCGCGGCAAGACCATAGGAATCGTGGGCTTCGGCCGCATCGGACGCCGGGTCGGGGAACTGGCCCACGCCTTCGGGATGAGCGTAATGGCGCATGACGCATTCAGAGGAGCGGATCCGGGCTATGCCCCGTTCGCCTGGGCCGCCCTCGAGGAACTCTTCGCCGCAAGCGACGTGGTCAGCCTGCACTGCCCGCTCACGGCCGAAAACCAGGCGTTCGTCAACACGAACCTCTTGAACCGCATGCAGCCGACGGCCGTGCTGATCAACGCCTCCCGCGGCCCGCTCGTGAATGAGCGCGACCTGGCCGGGGCACTCAACACCGGGCGCATCGCGGCGGCGGTAGTGGACGTGGTGTCGACGGAACCGATCCGGCCGGACAACCCGCTCTTGACCGCCCGCCGCATCGTGATCACCCCTCACATCGCCTGGGCCACCCGCGAGGCCCGGCAGCGGCTGATGCGCACCACGGCCGAAAACGTGAAGTCCTTTCTGGAGGGGAAACCACAGAACGTGGTGAACGGATTTTAACAGGCCTGCCCCCTAATTCGCCTCGATCCGGCGAGGACACCGTTGCCGGCGAGAAAATTTATCTTGCAATTTTGCATTTGAAATGCATTATTGTAAGAAGCGGGGGCTGTCGTGGCTGCTAAGTACATCAAGAGATCGCTGGAGCCGGTTCTGAAAAGGGCGGCCGAGGAATTCCCGGCAGCGGTGCTCACCGGTCCGCGCCAGTCCGGTAAAACGACGCTCCTCAAGCATCTCTTCAACACGAAGTTCCGTTATGTATCCATGGAGCCGCCCGATATCAGGGCGGCCGCAATGGAAGACCCAAGGGGCTTCCTGGAGATGCACCCGCCGCCCGTTATCTTCGATGAGGTGCAGCACGTCCCGGAAATTCTCCCGTATATCAAGGAAAAAATCGACCACCATCGCGACATCCCCGGGCAGTACCTGTTGACAGGCTCCCAGAATATTCTACTCATGGAGAAGGTCACCGAGACGCTGGCAGGCCGTGCCGCCATACTGCGGCTTCTGCCGCTTTCGCACCGGGAGGTGGTCGGCCGGCCTCAGGCCCCCCTGCCGTGGGAGCCGGAATACCGGAATGCACCAACGGCAAGGACCTCGCGCCGGGATCTCTGGAAAGGGTTTCTGCAAGGCGGATTCCCGGAACTTACAGCAAATCCAGGCCGCGACGTCAATCTGTGGCATGCCGGCTATGTCCAGACATACCTGGAACGAGACGTGCGGACCATCCGCCAGGTCGGCGATCTCTACCAGTTCCAGAGCTTTCTCCGGGCGCTGGCTGCCCGCAGCGCCCAACTGCTGAATCTCACCGACCTGGCCAGGGACCTCGGGGTCGCCGTCAATACGGCCAAGGCCTGGCTTTCCGTGCTGGAAGCCACCTATCAGGTCATAGTGCTCCGCCCGTATTTTGCCAATCTCAACAAGCGGCTCGTCAAGACACCGAAGGTTTACTTCACGGACGTGGGAATGCTTTGTTATCTCACAGGCCTGAGAGACCCTGAACACGCCGCCGCCGGCCCTTTGGCGGGTGCAATCATGGAGACGGCGGTTCTGTCGGAAATCGTCAAGTCGCTCACCCATCGGGGAATCCATCCGCAGGTTTATTTCTGGCGGACATCCACGGGAATGGAAGTGGATTTCGTCATTGAAACGAGTGCAAAGCTCGTTCCGATTGAAGTGAAGCTCTCCTCCACACCGCGGCCGGCGATGGCGTCATCGATCAAAACATTTCAGAAGGACTTTGACGATAGGGCATTGCCCGGCTACGTGATTCACCCGGGCGAGGGCAAGCTTCCCCTTGGACCGGGCGTCACCGCCTGGCCTTACAGTCAGCTTTGATCGGTTGGTTGCTTCAAACAGCTATTTTCTGTCTTCCGTGCGATCGGTCGCCGGCGGCGGCGCCGGCGCCAAGGCCGACAGGCGCGCGTAAAGTTCGTCGGTCATCGGGATGTCGGGGACGGCGAGCGCCGGATCGATCTGCGCAACACTGCGCGCGCCGATGATGGGACAGCTCACCGCCGGGTGGCGCGCCACCCATGCGACGGCGAGACTCACCGGCGAGATCCCGACCTCGTCCGCGACGGCTTTCAGACTCTGGGCCGCCTCGTACATCCAAGGCGCTGCGTAGCGCCGGGTGTACATGGCATTCTCGAAAAGTCTGCCCGTGCCATGCGTTAGCGTAAGACCGTATTTCCCGGTCAGCAAGCCGCCGCCCAGCGGGTTGTAGGCCATCACACCCATGCCCGCGTCGAGGGCCAGGGGGAACAGCTCGACCTCGGCCTGGCGCTTGACCAGGTTGTACATGGGCTGCATGACCCGGATGGCGCTCAAGTCGTATAGGGCGCTGGTACCGAGGGCCTTGGCGATCTGCCACGCCGCCCAGTTGCTGACGCCCAGATACCTCACCTTGCCCTGCTGGATCAGCGTGTCGAAGGCGCGCAGCGTTTCCTCGACGGGGACGAGCGTATCGAACCGGTGGGCGAAGTACACGTCGATCCAGCCCGTGTTGAGCCGCCGCAGACTCTGCTCACACTGCTGGATGAGATGCCGCCGGGACAGTCCGTCCTGGTTGGGGCCCTCGCCCATCGCCCCGCCGACCTTGGTGGTAATGATCAGCTGCTCGCGCTCCTCGGGGATGATCTCGCCCAGGATGCGCTCCGCCTCTCCGCTGGAGTAAACATTGGCGCAGTCGAAAAAGTTAATGCCGGCCTCGCGGCAGCGGCGGTAGATGGCTTCGCTCGTCCTGCGGTCGGCTTCCTTCCCGAACGTCATGGTCCCCAGGCAAAGCTCCGAGACCTTGAGCCCGGTGGTCCCTAAATTTACATACTTCATTTCAGCCGACCTCCCGATACGAAATTAAATCTGACCTAAAAAGACCTATCCGTTTCAGTGATTTCATGCCCTTTGCTTTCTCACTGGCTCCTGCCGCGCAGATCGATCGTCCATAGGTCCACCACCTTGCCGCCCCGTGTCACGAAAAAGCGGTCGAACTGGTTCACGGTGGGGTCGCAGTGCGAGACAACCAGCTCCAGGACCGCCCCGAGTTCGGGCAGAAGGGTTCCCCGGCTCCGGGCGCTGAGCTTGCCGTACTCATCGCCGAACCAGTCGTACTGAAGGTTCGGGAACTCCGGGTTCAGGACCCGCGGGTGCCCGCCGTCCTTGTAGAGCGCCTTCAGCCCGGCGTCGACCGTCACCTGCCGGCCGTGGCCCACACTGACCACCGTGGTGAGCATGGTCAGCGCCGGCTGGTAATCGGCACATTCGGAGCCGTCCGCGCATTCGATCGCCAGGTATTCGGCATCCATCAGGGCGTACGAGCCGGCCTGCAGTTCCGTCAGCTCCGGGATCGCGAGATCGATCTTGGAAGTACCCGTGCCGGAGGCGCTGAAGATGGTACAGGATTCCGCCCGGGACTGCAGCTGGCGGAAGATTGCCGCGGCCTGCTTCAGCCCCTTGAGCGAGGCCGCCCGGCGGTCGCGGTAGCGGGGGATGTGCTGCACGTTGCCGGCGTAGGCCTGGATGCCCCTCAGCCGCAGGCGGTCGCTCGTCAGAACCCGCTCGGCCAGCTCCATGGCCTTGCCCGGGGCCACCCCGGTGCGACCGTGGCCGATGTCCAGGTCCACCAGCACATCCAGGCTCAGCCCGGCGCCGGCGAGCAGCTGCTCGAGCAGTTCGATATTTGCCGGGTGGTCGACAACCGTCATCAGGAAGGGTGCGGTGTGCAGCAGCGAAATCAGCCGCGCGATCTTTTCAGGAGTCGCAACCGGTCCGGTGACCAGCACATTGGGGATCCCGGCCTGCACCAGGGCCTCGGCCTCCGAGACCTTGGCCGCGCATATCCCGACCGCGCCGGCGGCCAGCTGCATCTTGGCCAAAAGCGAGCACTTGTGGGTCTTGGCGTGCGGCCGCAGCGCCTTGCCGGCGGCGGCAACCGTGGCCTGCATTTTCTGAAGGTTCTCGTCCAGCAGGTCCAGGTCCAGCACCAGGCAGGGTGTGTCCAACTCGAATTTGTTTCGGCCTACGGGTTTCATCTCCCAATCTCCCCTCACGCCAGTCCTCATCGGTTCAAGGCAACTGTGATGGCTTCGTAAATAGTCCAATTTCGGCGTTGCGCTTCAGCGCGTTGTCGCTGCGGCGTACATGAAGTACGCCTCACGCCACGCTCCTCGCGCGCCTTGAACTTGGCCTCTTTACAAAGCCATCGATTCGGATATCTTTTTACGAGTCCATCAACTGTTTTCGACTATAGCCCCTTCTTTTCAAAAAAGACAAAGGCCAGGATATAGATCACCGCCAGGGCCGCGATGACCGGCCAGGGGCCCACACCCAAAACACCGGGCAGTGTCATCGGGCCGAGATTGCCCATTTTCAGGAACCCCTTCTCCAGATACGGGTAGGCCTCGGCGAAAAGGGCCGCGCCGGCCAGCATGCCGAGGATGGCAAAGACCGCGTGCACGCGGCCCTCGGCCACCGCACCGACGGAGGTGCCGGGGCAAAACCCCATGATGGCCCAGCCGCCGCCGAACAGGATGCCGCCCACGATGTTCGCGCCGAGCACGGTCGCCTTGGGGCTGAGCTTGACGAGCCCGAACGCAGCCAAAAGGTTGATACCGACCATGCCCACCAGCACGGCGGAGAGCATGAACTTCATGATGGTCATGTCCTTCAGCAGCATGGCGCCGACCTGTTTTTCAAAACGCAGCACGCGGCCCTGCTGGAGCAGGGCGCCGAAGGCGACCCCCGTGATCAGGCCCAGCCATTGCTCGCTCATCGCGCACCTCCCCCGCCCCGATAGACCAGGGCGGCCACCAACACCCCCGCACCGAAGAAGCAGGCGAGCGCGATGAACCCGCTGACCGAAAGCTGCATCAACCCGCTCAGGCCGTGCCCGCTCGGGCAGCCGTCCGCCATGCGGGCGCCGAACATGGCTACCGTACCCCCCAAGAAGGCGCCGACGGCACGGACCCCCACACTGTTTCCGAAACGCTCGCGCCAGACCGGCGGCACTGCCTCCACCTTGAAACTTCCGTCCGCCAGCGACGCGGCCAGCGCGCCGATGAAGACCCCGACGATCAGCATGAACTGCCAGTCGACCTTGACCTTCTCCTTG
>JBFYWS010000256.1:0-8675 GCA_041310935.1 Desulfobacteraceae bacterium
GCCTATCGCATTGCCCAGGAGCTTAAGGGCAAGGCCGATGCCGAGGCGACCCAAATCTACGCCGCCGCCTATGGGCTCGACCCGGAATTCTACTCGTTCCTGCAGACGCTCGAAGTCTACAGCGACTCCCTCGACAAGAGCAGCTCCGTCCTGCTGTCGACGGATTCCGAGCTCATGAAGTACTTCAAGGGATTTCCTTCAAAGTAGCCCCCAAACAGCACCGGCAGCACATGGCTGCCGGTGCCGGATCGCGTCGCTTTAACAGGGTGTTGAAAAACCGCGCCTCACGCCGTGATCCGGCGTTGTGCGGCTTTTGTAAATGCTCATCCGCCGCAGGCGGACTGCGCTTTCCAAATCGCCGCACGCCTTGGCTGACGGTCTGATGCTTGTTTTCAACACCCTGTAAAAAGCCGACAGGCTATTTACTCCTTCTCTGATGGCGCGTTTTGGCCAACAGTTTCTTGTGTTTGTGCTTACGCATCTTCTTGCGGCGTTTTTTGATCACACTGCCCAATGAATCACCTCCCCCCCTCGCGAACCCACTTGGTTTTCTGCGTGAATTTTGCGTGTAGCACAAAAACCGCCGTCGTGTCCATGCTTTTTTACCGCGCCACCGCCTCGAAACCGCAGCGCCTCCGCCACCGTTCATGGCGTCTTCCTCCGGCGTCGGCCGTCCGCATATGAAACGAGGCCCTTGGAATCCGCTCGCATTCTGTGATATAGTGAAACGTCAGCCACCCCAGTGTGGCTCAAACGGCATCTTCGGTGCGTCCGGACCGGCCGCCCGTTTCAGCCGTCCTAATGGTGTTTAGCGAGATCGCGAAAGAACCGGGAGCAAGGCCTCATGGAAAACACCAACACCATGCTCATTGTCGGCGTTGCGGTCGGCGGGGCTATTTTTGTCGGATTCGTGCTGTTCTGGTTCATCGGCGTCTTCCTCAAAAAACGTGTGGGACCGGGCATCTCCGCGAAGGCCCCCCCCGCATCCGCCCTGCGCATCAACTGGGAAGAAAAGCGCGTCCAGCCGCGTCTATCCGTCTCCTGGAATGCTTCCTTTGAAGCCCCCCGCGGCCCGGGACGCGCGCAACTGAAGGACATCAGCCTGGGAGGCGCGTTCGTGGTGTGCCCTGACCCCTTGCCGCTTTCCGATCGGTTCCAGATCGTGATCGAGCTGCCGGACGGCACCCCCCTCGCACTCACTGCCGAAGTGGTTTGGTCCAACGCGAACGTCCCTTCCGACATGATCGTCAACCGCGGGATGGGCGTTCGATTCATTGACAACGACGCATCCCAACGCCGACGCCTGACGGACGCTATCACCGCCATAGTGGCGGCGCCGCAACCACCGGCCGGGTGAAGTGCTGCCGCCGGAAGACAATGACGGGGCGTGAGCGTTCACGACATGCAGACCAAGAGGACCTTTAATCCGCAGCAGCTGTCCATCATCACCCACGCCGCGGGGATGGCCGAGGAGCTCGTCAGCAACCACTTCAAGATGTCGGCAAGCCAGTGGCTGCGGCCGCAGTACGATGTCAAAACCCTCGCGGACCTCGATCCCGCGGAGGTCGTCGACGGCCCCTTTGCCCAGATCATCCGCTACAAGGGCCAGCCCAAACGGGCAAGTTTGGGCTCAGCCACCTATGATCTGTACAAAATTTGCCTGCAGGACGACGCGATCCTGGCAGCACTCGACCAGCACCCCGAGCTCGCCATGCTCCCCTTTGCGTTGTACATCATCACCCACGAGCTGATCCACATCGTGCGGTTCAGCAAGTTCCTGCAGGGATTTGACGCATCGGCCGAGGAGCGCCTGTCGGAGGAAAAGCGGGTGCATGAGCGCACGCATGAAATCCTGAGCACGGTGAGACTGACGGGGCTCGCGACGGTGCTCGACTTCTACAAGGACTGGCGGTCGGTCTGCGAACAAATCGATTACAATCCTTGACAAAAAGTTCCCAATAGATATATTAGAGAGTCTTGGATAGATGCCCAGGGAGGTTAGAGCGTATGCCGATCTATGAATATGAGTGCACCAAGTGCGGCCAGGTTGCAGAGGCCTTTCAGCGCTTTTCCGATAAGCCGCTCTCGAAGTGCAGCCACTGCTCTGGAAAGCTTCAGAGACTCATTTCCCACAGTTCGTTCCACCTCAAAGGGTCCGGGTGGTACGTGACCGACTACGCCAACAAATCAAGTCCCAACTCGTCCAAGCCCAAGAAAACGGAATCGAAACCCGCTGAATCCGCTTCTGCCGCGAGCACCCCGGCAGGCTCATCCGATTCTGCATCCTGATCTCAAAGACGCCCCCCATTCGCTGAACCGCGAACCCGTTCAGGCTGAGCGGCAGGTGTTCGGTACCGCACGGCCTGTTACCGGTTCGGTTCGTGCGGCCGGGTGGCGGATCGCTACACTACGCGATCCCCGACAACACACACGTCCACCCGGATGAGCCGGGGCACGTTGATCACGGATGCCTTTACAAAACGAAACGCGTGATTAGATTACAGAAAAATTTCGAGAGCAGTATTTCGCAAAAAGTGTGATCATCACCATTCGACCAAACCCGATCGTCATCATGGAAGGGAGGTGCCCGCGGAGCCGAAGAAAAAGACTGTATTCATGACCCCAGCAAGACCATCCAGTTTGAGACCATTCGCGAATCAACCCACGTTACGAATCAAGGAGTGTGCGAAAGATGAAATTGAAACCATTACAAGATCGGATCCTGATCCAGCGGATTGAGGAAGAGAAAACCACGAAGGGGGGCATCATCATCCCGGACACCGCCAAGGAAAAACCGGCGGAGGGCAAGGTGGTGGCCGTCGGCAACGGCAAGCTCGATGAAAACGGCAAGCGCGTAGCGCTTGACGTCAAGAAGGGCGATCGGATTCTGTTTGGAAAATATTCCGGCACTGAAGTCAAGATCGAGGGCGAGGAGTACCTCATCCTGCGTGAAGACGACGTGCTCGGCATCATTGAATAAGGAGGAGAATCTAAAATGGCTGCGAAGATCATCAAATACAGCATGAAGGCCCGTGAAGCGATGCTCAACGGGGTGAAGACACTTGCCGACGCCGTGGTGGTGACCCTTGGACCCAAAGGCCGCAACGTCGTCATCGACAAATCCTGGGGAGCCCCGACCGTCACCAAGGACGGCGTCACGGTGGCGAAGGAAATCGAACTGGAAGACAAGTTCGAGAACATGGGCGCCCAGATGGTAAAAGAGGTGGCGAGCAAGACCAGCGACATGGCGGGTGACGGCACGACCACGGCCACGGTTCTGGCCCGGTCCATCTACGAGGAAGGCCAGAAACTGGTAGCCGCCGGCAACAACCCGATGGCCATCAAGCGCGGCATCGACAAGGCGGTAGAGGCCATCGTAAAGGAGCTTCACAACCTCAGCAAGCCGACCAAAGACCAGCGCGAAATCGCCCAGGTCGGCACCATTTCCGCCAACAACGACGAGACCATCGGCAACATCATCGCCGAGGCCATGAACAAAGTCGGCAAAGAGGGTGTCATCACGGTCGAGGAAGCCAA
Source organism: Desulfobacteraceae bacterium (assembly GCA_041310935.1). GTDB lineage: Bacteria > Desulfobacterota > Desulfobacteria > Desulfobacterales > SpSt-501 > SpSt-501. The sequence continues at coordinate 3,538 of JBFYWS010000256.1, forward strand.
AGGCATGGAGACCACCCTCGAGGTGGTGGAAGGTATGCAGTTCGACCGCGGGTATCTCTCCCCCTATTTCATCACCGACCCCGAAAAAATGATCTGCACGCTGGACAGCCCCTACATCCTCATCAACGAGAAGAAGATCAGCAACATGAAGGATCTGCTGCCGATTCTGGAAAAGATCGCCAAGATGGGCAAGCCGCTGGTGATCATCTCCGAGGACGTCGAGGGCGAGGCGTTGGCCACCCTGGTGGTCAACAAGCTGCGCGGCACCCTGCAGGTCGTGGCCGTGAAGGCGCCGGGCTTCGGCGACCGCCGCAAGGCCATGCTGGAAGACATCGCCATCCTGACGGGTGGCCAGGTGGTTTCCGAGGATCTCGGCATTAAGCTTGAAGGCCTGACCGTTCAGGATCTGGGCCGTGCCAAACGGATCACGGTCGACAAGGACAACACCACCATCGTCGACGGTGCCGGGTCGCGCCAGTCCCTGGAGGGTCGTGTGAAGCAGATCCGGGCCCAAATCGATGAGACCACCTCCGATTACGACCGTGAGAAACTTCAGGAGCGCTTGGCGAAACTGATCGGCGGGGTTGCCGTCATCAACGTCGGGGCCGCCACGGAAACCGAGATGAAGGAGAAGAAAGCCCGTGTCGAAGACGCGCTCAATGCCACGCGGGCGGCGGTGGAGGAAGGCGTTGTCCCGGGCGGCGGTGTTGCCCTGGTGCGCTGCGTGGAGGTCCTGGACAAGCTGAAGGTCAAGGCCGACCAGAAGCTGGGCGTCAAGCTCGTGGCGCGGGCCGTGGAAGAACCGCTGCGTCAGATCGCCAACAACGCCGGTGTCGAAGGTGCGGTGGTGATCGAAAAAGTAAAAGCCAACAAGGGCGCCTACGGCTACAACGCCGACAAGAACGAATACGAAGACCTGATGGCCGCCGGGGTCATCGACCCCACCAAGGTCGTTCGGCTGGCCCTGCAGAACGCGGCCTCCGTGGCCGGCCTGATGCTCACCACCGAGGCCATGGTGGCCGAGAAACCCGAAGAAAAATCCGATCACCCGATGCCGGGCGGTGGTGGTGGTGGCATGGGTGGCATGGGTGGCATGGGCGGCATGGGTGGCATGGGTGGCATGATGTAGCCGACGGATCCACCCGATGCTGTAGCCGGGTGTTAAAAAACCGCGCCGAAGACCGTGATCCGGCGTTGTGCGGCTTTTGCAAATGCTCATCCGCCTCATGCGGACTGCGCTTTCCAAAATTTCACACGCCTTGGCTGACGGCCTGATGCCTGTTTTTCAGCACCCTCGTTAAGTTGTCCGAAGCCCCTGCGGCGCAGCGCGCCCAGGGGCTTTTTTGTGGTGCGCCCGCCTTGCCTTTTGAGCCGTATTCGGATAGAATAAAGGGAAGCAAAATGAAACCCATCCTAATCCAAGCGGAGCACTCCATGATTCGAAAATCAACCCTTCAACGCGTTCTCATGTTTTCGGTCATCTGCGGTACCGCCCTCACAGCGTTTGGCATCAGCCTGGCGGCTGACTACGCCGCGGCTGAAACCAAGGACGGCTATTACTACACCGTTCAGAAAGGCGACACCCTCTGGGGCCTCTCCCGGCGCTTCGCCGACAGTCCCTGGGTGTGGCCGGAGTTGTGGACGGAAAATGCCGCCGTCATCGCCAACCCGCACCTCATCTATCCGGGCCAAAAAATCCGCCTGACGCGCAAATCGGGAGCCTCGCCGCAGATGCCGGCCGGGGGCGACCAGCACCTTCACGCCAATGTGCATTACTTCTTCTCGTCGATCAACCGGGTCGGATTCATCCGGCGGGAGCCCGTAGCACCCCAGGGTGTGATTTTCCAGAAACCTGTCAAAGGCACGACGATGATTTCCGAAGGGAACATTGTTTATCTCAAGCCCGAGGGCGATGCCGCGCTAAAAACCGGCGCTCTTTTCACCGTTTACCGGACGTTCGACCCGCTCTATAACCAAAACACCAAGGAACTTATCGGCACCCAGCACCTGCTGGTCGGCATCGTGCAAGTCACTGAGCGCCAACCGGAGTACGCCATCGGCAAGGTGCTCAAGAGCTACCGCCCGATCCTGCTCTCCGACAAACTGATGCCCTACAGCCTCCGAAATCCTCGCATCCCCTTAGAGAAAAGCCAGGAGGGGATTGATGGGACGATAATAATCGCCGAAGAGCACCTTAACATGTTCGCTGAGCTTAACACCGCCTTCATCAACCGCGGCCGGATCCACGGCATCCAGGAGGGTCAGGTCTACAGCGTGTACTACATCGACGAAAGCGTGCTGGGCTCTGCCAAATCACCCCAGACCATTAACATTCCGGTGGATTGCGGCGAACTGATCGTGCTGCACGTGGAGGACAACAATTCCACCGTTTTGATCACGGATTCCCAAAAGGAGTTGTTTGCCGGAGCGCGCATGCGCACCCCGCTCCCTACCCGTTGACATTCACCGCTTCACCTGCAATATAAAAAGCGCACCCAAACGGCGGGGTGCGCTTTTTTTGGGTACTACTCAGCTTACCACTCAGCTATCTGAAATCACTTTTAACTACGAAATGCGCGAAAGTGCCTAACCAATAAGGTGTTGAGGCTGAAGACTTAAGGGGAATTGTGATCCCGCAGGTCTTTTCCTTCAGCCTATCTACCTTCAGTCTATCTACATGAGTAGTCACATTGCTTGTTGCTTTCGTCCTTAAACACTGGCTTGCCCTTTCGCGCATTTCGCGTATTTCGTTGTTCCCTCTTCCCCTTTCATCATAGCCCCCTGAGTAATCACTTTTATTTTCAATTTCCAACACTGGGAGAGGCTTCCAGCCGCGATTTAACCGACCCCTCATCGCGGCTGGAAGCCGCTCCCACAAAGCAATGCGCTTCGTGACAGAAAGCAGCATGACCCAAAGCGCCATCACCCGCCATCCGCAAGAGATAAAAAAAGCGTCTCCAATTTTCGTGGAGACGCTTTCCGCCTGCTCTGGAGATCTGAAGAAATGCCTTACCGGCTTAGTACCCCACCTTGTAAATCTTTGATGCCCGCACATTGATTCTTTGCGCGGTGACTCCTACATCTTCTTTGAGCATATTCGATCGGGATTCGATTTCATAAAACATCCGCTCATAGCCTTTTTCATTGCCTTCCGGCGCATCAGAACCGCCATTCATGGTGGCCGGGTCCAAATAGGCCACGTTGTACCAGTAGGGAATGTCATATTGGCTGAGGGTGCTGTTGTCCGGGGTTATACCGGCAAGGTTGCTGGTGTCTTGACCGGAGGGGGTGTTGGAACCGAAACTCTTTACGGTGAAATCGTTGAGAGTCGAAGTCACCCAGCCCGGCGGCGCGGCCCTGTTCTCCAGCCACATGGCGCCCTGACGCCAGCCGCTGTCCGCCAAGTAGAACTCCACCTGATAGTTCTGGTTGTTGGCCGCAATCTGGACCTCGGTAGAACTGGTGTTCGTGCTCGAAATGCCGATCAGCGTGAGCAGCACCAGCATGATCATCGCCACGACAATGACCGAGCCATCTTCGTTTCGCAGTGGTTTCATAATGGATTGCATGGATCCTACTCCCATTCTGTCCGGTTGGCGCCCATAGGCGGTTGCCGCGCGAAGCCTACAGCATGTTGGCCTTGATGAAATCCAGACGGATCTCCTTGACCCGTGTCCCGTTCACATTGGAGCTGACGTGCACTTGCACGCATTTATGCCCCTGAAAGTCTGAGCCCAGGCAATCATCCTGGACTTGCCAGTCGACAAGCAGGTACCCGCTTTCTCCGGGCTCGTCCACGTTGCCGTCCAGGTTGTTGTCGATGCCGTCGGCATCTTGGGCCACCTGATGGCTGCCGGCCGTCAAATCCGCATGCGTATAGGACATGGCCATCAACCGCTCCACCTTGTCGGTGGCCACGGTGATGTTTTCCGTAACCCCCCGGCCCACCGCGTTGGTTTTGATGGCTGAAAACTGCATGCTGAAGATCGCCAGCAGGCCGATTGAAAAAACCGCCAGGGCAACCACCACTTCAATCAGAGAGAACCCTGTTTGGGTAACGCTCTGCACTCGACCCCGATGCCTTTGCCCGTGCATACGCACCTGTCCTTTTCCCATTATTCTAATCCGCTGTTGCGCATCCTGACCTGGGCCGACAGGATGCGGTTGCTCGTGTTATCGGAATTTTTCTGGCTGATCAGAGGATTGTGGCTATCCGCGATCGCCTTCGCCTCGATCGTGATCCGCACGGATCGCAAGGTGTCGTTCAGCGTCAACCAGCCCGCGGAATTGTCTGTGGCCGGCGGCGCAAGAACGTTCAACGCGTCATCCAGGTATTCAAATGTGAGCGATTCGATGTTTTCGGCAACCGTCTTCCAACCGGTCTGAGGACCGTACCGCTCGATGGTGTTGTTGTTCAAACGAAATGCGACCAGCTCGCTGTCCAGAGCTTCCAGTTTGACACAGTCCAGGTTGTTCAACGGATAGGTTGAACATTGGCTTCCATCAAAGAGGCTGGCGGTATCGTTCAGGGCAAAGGCGATAGCGCTTGCGCCGGACACGGCAGTGGAATAGCCCGTCCCGCAGGCGCCGGTAACGCGACCGTCTTCGCACAATTCCGTGAATCGGCCATGGACCCCCCGACGCTGTTTGCCGTCAGCGGCTTCCTCCGACCTCAGATTCCGGATCGGATCGAAGCCGGCCATACGGATGGTTCGTTGCATGATGTAGAAGGTATTGCGCAGGCTCTGCTGCGTGTCCACCACCGCGTTCTGGGTGACGTGCGACTGGAGCTGTGCCTTGTAGACGCCGTATATCGCCGCTAAGGCGATGGACGAAATGACCAGCGTCACCAGTAACTCTACCAAGGTAAATCCACGCTTGTCCCTTATTATTGTTTTCATTACAGGGTCCGCCGATCAGTTGGATTATTGAATTTTGATGCTTCCGCCGGTACTCAGGGTGACCTTCTTGTCCGGATGCCGTCCGCCGTCCGAGATGAGCACTTCGCCGGACTTGTCCGCCATTCCCTGGCCGTTGAAATTGAACGAAGCACCTAGAGATGGCGATGCGGGTTCTTTCAGGTCGATTCCCGCAGGCATCCGTATCGTGCGCACGGTGGTAGCGCCGACCGTTATGCG
>JBFYWS010000264.1:0-5888 GCA_041310935.1 Desulfobacteraceae bacterium
ATCGGTCGCAGGCGGGTGATGGCGGCCTGCCGCACGGCCGCCCGCTTGGCATGCCCCTGCTGTTGAAGCTTGTTGGCGAATTCCACGATCAGGATGCCGTTCTTCGACACCAGGCCGACCAGGGTGACCAGCCCGATCTGGGAGTAGATGTTGAGGGTCGTCGTCCAGCCGTGGGTCCAGAATTGGACGTTCGGATCGGGCATCCGCAGGAAGGTGAAGACCAGCGCGCCGAACATGGCGAGCGGCACGGACCCGGCCAGAATAACGAAGGGATCGCGGAAGCTGTTGAACTGCGCGGCCAGGACCAGGAAGATCAGAATGACCGCCAGCCCGAAGGTGTACAAAAACCGGTTGCCCTCGGATCGTAGCTGGCGCGACTCGCCCGTGTAATCGATGACATAGCCCTTGGGCAGGACTTTAGCCGCCTCGTCTTCTAGGAACCGCAGCGCCTCATCCAACGGCCGGACCGACACCCCGCTGATCTTGACGGCGTTGAGCTGCTGGAACCGGTTGAGCGAGCGCGGCACCGCGGAGTTGCGAATGGTGGCGATGGTGCTGAGCGGCACCAGCTGTCCGCCCGGGCCGGTAACGTATACGTTTTTAAGCTGGTTCGGATTGAGCCGGTCCACGCGCTGGATCTGCGGGATGACCTTGTAGGAGCGGCCGGCGATGTCGAAGCGGTTCACGAAATTGCCGCCCACCATGGCCGCCATGTCGGAGCCGACCTGCTGCAGGTCAAGCCCGAGTTCGGCCGTTTTGTCGCGGTCGATGACGATTTCCGACTGCGGTTGGTCGATTTTGACATCGATGATAGGCGGAAACGCGAACATGGCGCTCTGTATCGCCTGGAGTTGGATCTGGCGGGCAAACTGCAACAGCTGTTCGGAGTCCGCCGTCGAGGCTAGGATGAACTCCACCGGGAACTGGCCCCCGCCCGGCAGCGCGGGCGGCAGGACCGGCAGCGTCCGGATTCCGGGGATGGCGCGCACCTTCTGTTGAACCTCGGGCAGAATCTGAAAGATTGCGCGCTCGCGCTCGCCCCAGGGCTGAACGACCATCCCGGCAAATCCGGAGTTCGGCCGGGTGATTTGGAAGGTGAATCGCGTTTCCGGCACGCTGAGATACGCCTGGTTCACGGCCGCTGTAAAGCGACTGGTCTGGTCCAACGTGGAATCCGCCGAGGCATCGATGATGCCGAAGATAACGCCCTCGTCCTCGGTCGGGGCGAGCTCCTTGGGCGACATCGTGTACATGGGGATCGTTAGCAGACTCACCGCGATCCACACCGTGTAGACGGCCGGGCGCGAGTCGAGAGTGACGTCCAGCAGCCGCCCGTAAAAGAGCCGGAAGCGTTTGAAGTCCCGCGCAATCTTCCCCGCGAACCCGTGCTCCTCCATCCCCGGCGTGAGCAGGTGGCGGGACATCATCGGGGAGAGGGTCAGCGCAACGACACCGGAAATGACGACCGCGCCGGCCAGGGTAAAGGCGAACTCGCGGAAGAGGGAGCCGGTCAGGCCGCCCTGCAGGCCTATGGGTGCGTAGACCGCCGCCAGGGTGATCGTCATGGCGATGATCGGCCCTATGAGCTCGCGCGCGCCCATGAGGGCGGCCTCCAGCGGCGAGAGCCCCTCGCTCAGGTGACGCTCCACGTTCTCCACCACCACGATGGCGTCGTCGACCACGAGACCCACGGACAGCACGATGGCGAGCAGCGTCAGCAGGTTGAGCGTGAAGCCGAACACCTGCATCAGGAATACCGCTCCGATGAGCGAAAGCGGAATGGCGACCACCGGAATGAGCACCGAGCGGAAAGAGCCCAGGAACAGGAAAATCACCACCACCACGATCACGAGCGTGTCAGCCAGAGTCCGCAACACCTCGTGGATGGCATTGGTGATGTAGTTGGTGGCATCGTAGGCGATGCGCGCCTGCAGCCCGGTCGGCAGCTGGCTCTGGATGGCCTCCATCTCCACCCCGACGCGTCCGATCACGTCGATCGAGTTGGCGTTCGGCAGGGCCCAGATGCCCATGAACACCGCTGTCTGGCCCGAGAAGCGCACTTCCGTGTCGTAGTCCTCCGCACCCAGCACCACCTCGGCGATGTCTTCGAGACGCACGATGGCTCCGTCCTGCTCGCGGATGACCAGCCGCTTGAACTCCGGCACCGAGCGCAGGTCGGTGTTGGCGGTGAGGTTCACCTGGACCAGGGCCCCTTTGGTCTGGCCGACGGCTGCCAGGAAGTTGTTGGTGGCCAGGGAGCGGCGCACCTGGGCCGGGCTGATGTTGTAGGCCGCCATGCGTTCGGGTTTGAGCCAGATGCGCATGGCAAAGGTGCGTGCGCCCAGGATCTCCGCACGCTGGACCCCGCTGATCGATGACAGCCGCGGCTGCACCACGCGAACCAGGTAGTCGGTGATCTGGTTCTGCTGGAGGACGTCGGAGGTGAAGCTCAGGTAGGCCGAGGCGAACTGACTGTCGGCCGACTCCACGTTGAGGATCGGCACCTCGGCCTCCGGGGGCAGATCGCCCCGCACCTGGTCGACCTTGGAGCTGATCTCCGAAAGGGCCTTGATGGGGTCGTAATTGATCTTCAGCCGGACGCTGATGCTGGAAAGCCCTTGAGCGCTCTGCGACTGGATGTAATCGATGCCGTCCGCAGCCGCGATCACCCGCTCGAGCGGGGTGGTGATGAAGCCGCGCACCAGTTCGGCGCTGGCGCCGATGTAAACGGTGGTGACCGTGACCACGGCGTTGTCGCTGCGCGGGTATTGGCGCACGTTGATCGAACGGACCGCTTGCAGTCCCGCGATGATGATCAGCAGGTTCACCACCAGCGCGAGAACGGGGCGGCGGATGAAAAGATCGGTGATGTTCATGGGCTTTGAGCGGGTGTCGTCGCCCTAGTCTTCCGCCGGCTTGGGCTTCAGTTTGAATTCAGGGGAGAGGCTGTTGTCGACGGTCACAGTCTGGCCGTTGCGCAGCTTGAACACCCCGGTGCTCACGACGGTCTCGCCCTCCTTTAGACCGGATTGCACGGCGACAAAATCGCCATGCTTTTCTCCGAGTTGCGCAAACTGCTGCCGGACCACCTTCACCGGCTTCCCCGGATTCGGCTTCGGCGGATCCTCGACGATGAACACCGAGTCGCTGTAAGGGGCGTAAAGCACGGCCGTGGCCGGGATGGCGAGCACCTCTTTGCGGTCGGGCAGCACCACGGCGACGCTCACGTACATGCCGGGCCGGAGGCGCTCATCTGCGTTCGCCACTGTGGCCTGGACGCGGATGTTGCGCGTGGCGGCGTCCACCTGAGGGTTGATGGCGGTAATCTTGCCTTGAATGATCTCCCCCGGAAGCGCATCGGTGGTCACGCGGATCGCAAGGCCGGCCTTGATGCTGGACAATTGCTGCTGGGGCAGGGCGAAATTGACGAAAATCGGGTCGAGCGACTGCAGCGAGACGATCGCTTCGCCCTCGTTGAGCACCTGACCCAGGTTGACCAAGCGGATGCCCAGCCTGCCGTCAAACGGCGCCCGAATGGTTTTCTTGGCGATGCTGGCCCGGATGTTGTCCGCCTGAGCAACGGCCTGTTTGTAGCCGGCCTCGGCACTGTCGTATTGGGACTGGGCAATGGTTCGTTCGGCCAGCAGTTTGCCCAGCCGTTCCACGTTGAGCTTGGCGAGTGCTGCGGCCGCCTCCGCGGAACGCAGCTGCGCCTCCTCGGAAGACGTGTCCTGTTTCACCAGCATGTCACCGGCTTTCACCCTGCTGCCGGGAGTGAAGGCGATCTGTACCACCTTTCCGGTCAGCTCGGCGGTCACGGTGACCCCCTGAACCGCCGCCAGCGATCCCACCGCCGGCAACAGGGACTCCCAGGTCTGCAGGATCGCCACCGCCGTTGTCACGGCTTCCGAAGGAGGGAGCATCTGCTTCCCATGGGCGATCATCCGGTCGATCTGCAGCCCCTTGATTCCGCCGAGGATGCCGACCAGCGCCGTCAATCCAGCGAGGGCAAGGAGTATTCGCTTCTTCATGCGCATGGTTTGATTCTTTTAATTCCCCAAATCTGGTGGAGAACCTGGAGCGGCTCTTCCGATCCACGATAAAAGCGATCAGTCGAAATTCGCATATCGAATGAAATTGTTTCGGGTTCCACTTATTTTCCGCACCAAATTCAGGACAAGTTAAGATTGTGGGCAGCGATGTCAATTAGCAGAAAGACCGGGCAGCGCCAAGCAAAATATGCAAGGAGTGATGGCGCCCCTGTCTTTGGGCATTGAAAATAGAAGCATATCATGCTATTTCGAACCGAGCATTCAGGAATAAATGCTGGCGCGTGCCGTTCCGGTGGGCACTCAATCACGCCTCATCACAACAGCGAACCGTTCAGAGTGACTCGGGATGACTGGAAAAATCACCAATGCCTTGATCCGCAAGGAAGCGGACACCTACCGGTCCCATGGTTTGTCCAAAGAGGCGCGGGATCTCTACCAGAACCTGCTGGCCGCTTCACCGCACACCGCCCCAAACATCAAAGCCGCCATCGAGCGCCAGTTGCAGCAGATCGAACTCGAAATCGGATGCGTCGCTCCGGAGGAGTGCCAGGCGCTATCGGACGAGCAGGTCGCCATCATCAAGCAGGGGTGGGGAAAGCACGCCACCGTCGAGGATATCGTCACGTGTGCCAGGTCATTCTACCAGATGGGGCGCTACGGTGACGCCCTCGAAGAACTCAAGAAATTGGGGCCCAAGGGCCATGCGTCGAAACGTGCGACCGGGCCGGTTGCGGCCTGTCTGGTTCATTTGCACCGGCCCGAGGCCCTGCCGGCTGCCGTAGACCAATTGGCCGGCGAACTTTTTCGGGAGGCAGAAGAAATTCTCTCGTTTCAAATCGCTATCGCCGAGAAAATGTGTGTGGGCGGCCGCCGCGATCACTGCCGGTCGCTTCTGCGTCATGTGGAGTGCCACCGGAGCGTTTCTCCCGAGGCACGCAGCCGCATCTCTGCCCTTGCGCATGTATTGGATGCCCCTGATCCCGCCCCCGTCCCAGGACCTTCCGCCGGTCCGGGTACTCCTTCCGACGGCACCGACGCAAGCCCCGGATCCGGTTTCGACCGAATCCGGGGGGCCGCCAAAGCGCTGGGTCGCAGGCTTTTCTCAAAGCGCCGGACTCCGTGACGACGCTCCTGATCTGACGTTTTCAGTGTAAACCGCAAGCCCCCGTTGACCGCTGACAATTTCGCCAACCGCCGCGTGTCGATTGTGCTGACCGGGCAGGTCTAAGATTTTTTAAAAGCGGTTTTCGGGAAAAAGCAATACGGGCACTCCTCCGGTGGTTCCTCGCCGTAGTGGACGTGGCCGCAGATGCGGCAGCGCCAGGCGCTCTCGCCCGGTTCCAGATTTACGACGTCCTTCTCCAGGTGGATCGGAAGGTCCTCCAGCGGCGGCATCACCGGCCGATGGCCGTTGAGTGCGAAGCCGGACAGGATGGTCCGCTGCACTTCGCTGGTGCCTTCGTAGATCCGGAACAGGCGGGTGTCGCGCAGGATCTTTTCGACCGGGAACATTTTGGTGTAACCGTAGCCCGCGAAGATCTGTAGTGCTTCGTTGGCGACCTCCAGGGCGGCCTCGGTCGCATACAGTTTGGCAACGGAGGCGGAGATGGTCGGGTCCATGCCCTGATCAGCCTCCCAGGCGGATTTCCACACCAGCAGACGCGCCGTCTCGACCTTCTGGTACATGTCGGCGATCTTGTGCTGGATGGCTTGGAAGTTCGCGATCTGGGTGCCGAAGGCCTTGCGCCGCTTGGCATAGTCGATGGCGAATTCCATGGCCGACCGGGCCGCCCCCACCGCGAAGGCGCCGATGGCCGGCCGCGTGCGGCCGAAGGT
>JBFYWS010000313.1:0-2710 GCA_041310935.1 Desulfobacteraceae bacterium
GCTCCCGTATATCTCCTGGATCTCCTCCCGGCTGAACGAATAAGAGGTGTTGCAGTTGCGGCAGGGCATTTCGAGCGGGAAGGGCCCGTTGTCGCGCAAATCCTTGAGGTCATCGATCGGCAGCATGCTGAGCATGCGGCGCAGGCGATCCCGGTTGCAGTGGCACATGAATTCGACTCGGCGGGTCGCGAGGAACCTGGGCTCGTACTGACCGAAGACCTCCTGCACCACCGTCTCCGCGCTCTGGTTCTCTGTGAACACATCCCCCAGGGACGGGAATTTCAGGATGCGGTCTTCCACTTCCGCGGTGAGGCGCTCGCCGGCCTGCGGCATGGCCTGCAAAAAAATTCCGCCCGCCCCCGTCGCGTCGCCATTCCGGTCGAACTTGATGCTGAGGTTGAAGGCCGTGTGAATCTGCTCCGAGGTCAGGTAGTAATAGGCCAGGTCCTGGGCGATGTTGCCGTAGGCCAGCTCCACCTGCCCGGTGAACGGCTGCTTGGCGTCCTCGAGATATTTCGTCACGGAGAGCAATCCGGCACCGAAGAAAGGCGACAGGTTGAAGTCCTGCATGGGTGTCGCGATGGGAATGGGAACCCGTTTGAGGTATCCGCGCACCTCCGCGAAGGCGTTCGCCTCCACGTTCAGGCCCTGGATCGGTCCCGAGCATTCGATCCGGACCGCGATGCGGTCAGTGCCTTTCAAGTCGGCGGCCATGAGGGCCGCCCCCAAATAGGCCCGGCCCAGCACCAGCGTTTCCAGGACCCCCAGTTCATGGTTGGACCGCATCTCGTTGACCATCCGGGTACCGTTCAGGATGACCCCGCGCATGGCGCCATCGGCCAGCAGGAAGCTATGCCGCCGGTCCCGGGCACTGGCAAGGTACTGCTCCTTCAGGGTGTTCCCATACAGTTTCTTTTTTTCCATACCGAACCCATGTCAGCTCAACCGGATGAATTCACCGCCCGCTGCGCTCAAGACGCAAAGACCGCAAAGAAGGTCGTCAATTCTTGGACCGCCGTGAGAGGCGGCGGAAAAATCAAATTTCTTTGCGTCCTCGGCGCCTTTGCGGTGAGTGTTTACAAAGTCATCAAAACTCCAGATGCTTGGGTGTGCGGGGAAAAGGGATCACATCGCGGATGTTGGTCACCCCTGTCACCATCATCAGGAAACGTTCGAACCCCAGGCCGAATCCGGCGTGGGGCACCGAGCCGTAGCGGCGGGTGTCCAGGTACCACCCGTAATTGTCCAGCCTCATCCCAGCCTCGATGATACGGCGTTCGAGCACGTCGTAGCGCTCCTCGCGCTGGCTGCCGCCGATGAGCTCTCCGACGCGGGGCACGAGCAGGTCCATGGCCGCCACGGTTTTGCCGTCGTCGTTCAGCCGCATGTAGAACGCCTTGATCTGCCTGGGGTAGTCGTAGACGATCACGGGTTTTTTGAAGTGCTCTTCGCACAAAAAACGCTCGTGCTCGGTCTGCAGGTCGGCTCCGAAGTGCACCGGGAACTCGAACGGCCGACCGCAGGACCTCAAGATCTCAACGGCCTCGGCATAGGGCAGCCTCACGTAGGCCTCGGCCACGATGGTGTCGAGGGACCCGATCAGGCTCTTGTCGACGAACTTGGCGAACAGTTCGAGATCCTCGCGGCAGTTCTCCATCACGTGCCGGGTCATCGCCTTGACCAGTTCCTCCCCCAGGTCCATGTCGTCGACGATGTCGGCAAAGGCCATCTCCGGCTCGATCATCCAGAACTCCGCGGCATGCCGGGGCGTGTTGGAATTTTCGGCACGGAAGGTGGGCCCGAAGGTGTAGACGTTGCCCAGCGCGCAGGCGAACAGCTCGGCCTCGAGCTGGCCGGAAACCGTGAGGCTGGCCTCCTTGCCGAAGAAATCCCCGGCGAAAGGGCTTTCCCCTGGCGGGGGAGCCGGCGGGCAGAGCGGCAGGGTCGACACCCGGAACATTTCGCCGGCGCCCTCGCAGTCGGAACCGGTGAGGATCGGGGTGTGAAGATGGAAAAACCCCTTGCCCCGGAAGAAGTGGTGCACGGCGAAGGCGGCCTCCGAGCGGATGCGAAAAAGCGCCCCGTATTTGTTCGTTCGCGGCCGCAGGTGGGCGATCGTGCGCAGGAACTCGTCGGTGTGCCGCTTCTTCTGCAGCGGAAAGGTTTCCGGGTCGGCCATACCCAGCAGGCGCAGCCCCGAGGCCTTGACCTCCCACTTCTGGCCGGCGCCGGGTGACTCCACGAGGGCGCCCGCCACCTCCAGGGCCGCTCCGGTGCCGACATCCTTGAGCAGGTGCAAGGCTATGGCGGTCTCGTCCACGATCACCTGCATGTTCTTAAGGCAGGAGCCGTCGTTGATCTCCAGAAAGGAGAATCCCTTGGAATCGCGCCGGGTGCGGACCCAGCCCTTGACCAGAATGCTGTCCATCCCTGTGGCGCGGTTCAAGGCGGCTTTAATGAGTGTGCGTTGCATGCGATCCCCCCGGGTGGTTGTTTTATAGGGAGCTCTTTTTACTGTGCCGGCTGCCAAATAGCAAGTTTGTCGCTCGCATCGGTCATTGTCAGAGATCGATACAGATAATACCACTCCGGGTGGGGATGACACGGCGCAAGAACGCGGGCCGCGGGATGCGCATTCATTCCTCGGGCGGCCCGAATTCCCTCCGCATGCGGATCGAGCGCTCGATGTATTTTTTCAACTTCCGCTGCA
>JBFYWS010000271.1:0-16180 GCA_041310935.1 Desulfobacteraceae bacterium
GCGCCATCACGCTGCTGGCCGATATCCCCGGCGTGAAACCGGAAAAGCTGAACATCGATCTGCGGGACAACATCCTGACCATCACGGGGGATGTCGACCGCCTGCAAACCGCCGACGAGGAGCTCCTCGTCATGGAGTACGAGACGGGACGCTACTACCGGCAGTTCACTCTTTCGGAAGTGATCGACCAGACCAAAATCGACGCCAAGCTCAACCTGGGCGTTCTGCGGCTGAGTCTGCCGAAGGTTGCCAAGGCAGCCCCCAGAAAGATCGCCATCACAGCCGGCTGATGGCGTGCGCGGCGGCCGGGAGCCCGGGGAATCCAGATCCATGGCGGGCTCCCGGCTTCCGCGTTTCCGCAGCGGCCCACGCACGACCCCATAAGCATGGACGGCAGCAGTGGTAATTCTCGACTCCAAAAAATACCTCAGAAGATCGAAGCCTGCTGGGGTTTGGGCTCGGATGGCTGCCAGGCATACCGTACCGGCTTGCTGAGCTTTCGAAGATGTTTTTCCGACACGGCTTGTTTGAGCCATATGGTCAACTGGGCTCTGGAAATGTCCAGTTCACCCAGCAACTGTTCTACGGTTTTAGGTTCTTTGCCGGTCTGGGTTTCCATGCGGCGCAGGAAAAACTCATAAAAGCTCATGTTATTGCAGGCCTCCCACTCTCGACGTGATGCAGTGTGCGCTTCGTCTTTGACATCGGCCCCGGCAACATCTGCCTCAGCTCCCGCCGGATTTGAGACCTCAGCCTCTGACGGCTCAACAGCTTCAGTCGGGTTGTCGAGTGCTGCCACGGTTTCTGCAGCAGTTTCCCGCTCGAACCCGCTTTGATCTTCTCCCACCGCAGTTTTCGTGGGTATCACAGGTGGGTCGAAGAGGTTGCCCGGCCGCGGAGGCTTCTCCTTTTCATTCTGTCGTTCGAAGAGTTGCCGGGTGTCCAACTTCCCCTCTTGTCCAGGCAGCCATCGAGCGCCTTTTGCCACGATCTGGGCATTGCCCGACTTTCTGTCAATCGTCGGTTTCACCCATAAGGGCACCCAGCCGTGTTTCAGGTTTTCCAGCGCGCCGCTCCAAGTGCCGCCTTTGGTTCCCGAGTGGACTATTACGGCAGCATCCGCTATGCAGTACACGTATTTGTTTCTCGCCATGGCGTTACCGACGTCGAACCCGGCTTCCGGGTTGAAGGGCGATATCAGCACCAGGTTCCTCGCCATCAGCGCCGGCCGGTATTTCGAGGACGTCGCCGCCTTGAGCAGCCGGTCCGAAAGCACTCCGATGACCGTGCCTTCTCTTTCGAGCGCCCCCAGCATGGCACTCTCGTCGATCCCGCGCGCACCGCCAGACACGATGCTGTACCCAGCCTCCGCGGCTGCACCACCCAGTTTGCACGCAAAGTCGAGATCGCCTTGGGTCGCATCGCGGGAGCCCACCACAGTCAGCCCGCCTCGGTTCAGCAGTTGCCGGTTACCGCAACCGAAAAACAACGGCGGGGAGCTGTTCTTGAGCAGTTTTTTTAGACGGGAGGGGTAATCAGGGTCGGAGCGGGTGATGACCCAAAGGCCAGCGCGTTGCCACTTCTCCAATGCCAGGGCCAGGGCGGGGGAGCGCGACAGCAAGTTGCAGATGCGCTCCATCGGGATTTTGTCGTCCCCCCAGCCGCCCAGCAGCCTGGAAGGGTCTCCCGTGAGCAGCGCCTCGGGGGTCTGCCCCTGCTCTCTCAGCCACAGGGCGAACCGGCCCCACTCCGTAGGTGTCAGCGGCTTGGGGTCGCCAGGAGCGGGCTTCGAGAAGTGAGCCGTGAGCAACAAAACCGCCTGAGTGTTGTGATTCAGCATATTCAACCGTTTGAGGATGTCGACGCCAGGGCAACCGGGAACACCGGCCCGCTTCCCGCCTGCCTCAACAAGGCGGCGATCACCGTCATGGTCCAGCGGGAGTCCACCATGTCGTCGACAAGAAGCACCGGTGTATTTGGAATGCCATTTTTCAAATCGAAAGCACCGTCAAGGTTGCGGCACTGGTGATTGCTGTTTTTCTGAATCTTCTGAGGCTGGTTGTCCTTGACCTTCGACACCACATCCTTGAAGGGCAGCCTCAGGCGATCCGCAAGGCGTTTTGCAAAGTCGGGCACCAACGTTGGATGCTTCTGCGACGGCACACATGTCACCCAAGCTGGCTTCGGCTCCGGCCTCCAACGTTTGAGAATCATCTCGTAGACGGCGCCGACCAACTCGTCGCGGAACTGGCCGGTGTGTTTGTCGTCGGCCACCAGCCGCCCCCAGCCGGCATCGCCCCACCGGGACAACACGCGCCCCCATTCGGCACGATACTGCAACGAAAGGTTGCCGCTGAGCTGGTATGTCTCGAAAGCCTCTTTCGGGATCTGGATCCTGGGTTCAATGCGCTGCTCGGATTGTTTCAAGAACATGATCGCCCCCCGGGTGAGCACGGGGTCAACCTCAATCGGGACCACCGGCCCCGCCATGCAGTTGGCACACTTGCCGCACTTTGAGGCGTGTGGGTCATCCAGAGCCCGCCCGAGGTATGCCATCAGGCACTCGCCCGTGTCAAGATAACCCTGCACCTCTTCCCATTCGAGCTCTCGCTTTTGCGTCAAGCGCCGAATGCGGTCGTGGTCCAACCGATACGGTACCGGGGTCCTGAGCCAACGGTAGCCCTGCCTGATGATCGGGGCCGGGTTTTCAACGCTGAGGTACTTCAACACCTGCTCGATTTGGCTTTGCGCCAAATTCACCTTTGCCTGCAATTCCTTGACCGTGAGACCGTCGCTGTCCTCGAGCGCTTTGAGGGTGTTGTTCACGCGTGTCTCGTCGGGGAAGGCGGCCGACCGGAAGAACTGGTGGATGTCCTCGTCCTCGCGACCCGCCATCATCAGCCCCAAAGCCCGGTCGATCGCCCGGCCGGCCCGACCGACCTGCTGGTAATAGGCCACGATGGAACCGGGCGCCTGGTAGTGAATCACGAAACCGAGGTCCGGTTTGTCGAAACCCATGCCCAAGGCCGTGGTCGCAACCAAGGCCTTCAGACCGTTGCCGAGCAACAGTTCTTCCAAGTGCTGCCGGTATGCGTCCGAATCCTGGAATCCTTCCGCCTCGACGCCGCTGTAATAGGCGTGGGCCTCGACCCCGTTCAGCCTCAACCACCCGGCCACCTGCTCGGCGTCCTTCTTCGTCAGGGTGTAGATTATCCCGGTGCTTGAGAACTTCGGGACATATTTTGCCAACCACGCCAGACGTTCGGCTTGGTCCGCCAGTCGCAGGGTTTGGAGGTGGAGGCTCTCTCGCATGAGAGGCCCGCGCTGAATTTCGAATCCCCCCAACTGCTCTTTGACATCATCCATAACCCGGTTGTTAGCAGTCGCCGTCGTGCCGAGCACGGGTATGTTCGGCGGCATCAGTTTCAGGATGTTGACCAAGCGCCGGTAGTCCGGCCGAAAGTCGTGACCCCAGTCGGAGATGCAGTGCGCCTCGTCCACCACCATGAGTCCGATGCGATTGGCCGCGGGCAACAGAACTTCCTCCACGAATTGGTCGTTCGCCAGTCGCTCGGGTGAGATGAGCAAGGCATCGGCTTCGTTGCCGAGGATTTCCGCTTGAAGATTCGGCCACTCGCTGCGGTTTGTAGAATTTATGGTGATGGCGCGAATGCCCAAACGATCGGCCGCCGTCATTTGGTTGCGCATCAGTGCGAGCAGAGGCGACACGATCAAAGTCGGTCCTTGCCCCCGGTCGCGCAACACCCGCGTGCTGATGAAGTAGATCAGGCTCTTGCCCCAGCCGGTGCGCTCCACCACCAGAAGCTTCCGCCTGTGGTTCACCAACGCGTCGATGGCCTCCCACTGCCCGGCTCGAAAGTCGGCATTTGTGTCACTCAACGCGCGCCGAAGGAGCATTAGGCCCAACGCTTTTTCCGCTTGATCTTTACCCTGCATGATTGCGCTCCCATTTCTGAGGCTTTTCGTAGTGATAGGTCAGCCCTGCTTTGGTCGTGTAGGGCATTCGGTAACCCTGCATTCGGCTCCGGCAGCGAGGGCATTCAGCCTCAGTTAAACCGACCGCAAACCAACCGTTACTCTTGAATCGGTCGATGCTGACGGAAACCCCGATCCCGAACTCAGCTTCAACCAGCTCAGCGACATTTGCCCTCATGTCGTCCCCCGCCATCCCTTTGCCTTCTGCAGCAACTCATGCGAAAACAACTTCGAGCACCGGCACTTCCCATTTTTCCGCTTTGACACGGTCCATGAAACCCTCCTGCGAATCCAGGTTGTCGCGTTTAACCATGGCAACCACCCGCACTTCGCTCACCAGTTCCAGTTTGTCTTCCCACTTGGCCGAAGCGCCTTGCGACAGCCTGCCCACGCAAACCCCCTCTTTGTCGCAGATATTTATGGCCGAGTTCTCGGCAGTCAGGAAAACCTTGTCCCCCGCTTGGATTCGAGACAAATGTGCATGAATTGGATCGCGTTGATGGAACCCCCCGGCGAAGTCCAGATAAACGTCGTCCAACCCAAGGACCGCGTATTGCCGGTACGCAGTGCCACCCGGCTTGCCGGAAGGCGCCGCGCCCTTTCGTAACAGGAGGTTGCCGCCTTTCAGATCCCTCAAAAGGGGATTCGGCCGCTCCTCCGACATCATCAATGCCAGGGTTTCCCTGGCCCTCGTCATCCCGACGTACAACGTGCGGCGCTCCTCCTCTGTTTGTTTGTCGTCGCTTGGCGCCCCCCAGCCACCGTCCAGGATGACCACGTGCGGGAACTCCATCCCCTTTGTGGAATGGATGGTGCCGAGAAAAAGCCCGTTTCCCAGGATTTTTTCGCGCCGCTGTTCAGCGACGTAGTCGTAAAAGGAGTCGATCGCCCAGCCGACCGGCAAGGTGGCGTCTGCGGTTTCATCGCCCAAGGCTTTGAGGAAACCCTCCAGCATCCGCCACCAGGGGCTCCCCAGGTTTTTGGAGCCGAGGTCGTCAGCCATGCTCAACAGTTCGGAAGCCTTGCGGTTTTCGCCTTTTCGTTCAGCAAGCATTTCTATGAAAGCCGAGAATTCACGCACACGGTGCAACGGCAAGCTGCTTTCAAGGAGTGTTTTCACGGGCAGCCCGGCTTGTTCCATCACCGAGCGGACAGGTGCCAAATCCTTCCTGCTCCGCGCCAGAATTGCGCAGCATTCCCACGTCAGATCGGATGATAGGCCTTTCAGACGTTCCAGTTCTGCCTTCACGCATTCGGCTTGATGATACCGGTTTTTAACGGTAATAACCTGGACCCTGCCCTTGGACACCGGGTCGATCAAATCCCACCTGCCCCCCGGGTGGTAGGGGTCCCTTTCACGGTTGATGCGTATCGGATGGTCGACCTTCATCCGGTCTACGTTGTGCCGGATAAGCTGGTTGGAAGCGTTTATGATGTGCTTGGAGGATCTGTAGTTTTCTACGAGATACACCACCTTCGCCGGGTAATCCTCCTGAAACTTCCGGATGAACTCGACGTTGGCACCCCTGAAAGCATAGATGTTCTGATCGTCGTCACCTACAGCCATGATTGACAAGCGCCCATCGTTTTCGTCCCGGGTGCGCCCGGCAATTGCCGAAACAAGATCGTATTGCGCCTGATCGATGTCCTGGTACTCATCCACCAGAATGTGGCTGTAGCCCCCCAGCAGCTGATCCCGCACCTCGTCCTGCTGAACCCCCGGAAATTCGGTTTCACCCTTGAGCAGGCTGAGGGCGTCGAGAATGACTTTCCCGAAGTCGATTTCCTTGTCCCGTTTTGCTTCGGCCATGTCTCTTAAGGAAACACCGGCTATCCGCATCGCAGCGCCGTGGTAGGTGGCCACCAAGACCCCTCGGGCGTCCTTTCCGACAAGGGCGTTGAGCCGCTTGCGCAGGCTCACCGCCGCGCTGTGGTTGAAGCAAAGCACCAGGATGTGCCGGGGCGGGACCCGCTCGACCTGCAAGAGGTAGGCGCAACGGTGCACGACCACGGTGGTTTTGCCGGAACCCGGCCCTGCGAGAATGAGAGTGTTTTGCCCCAGTGGGCTGCCCACCGTGGAAACCTGAACCGGGTTGCCGAGCTTTTCGACGATCTTCCGGTAGGCCTCCTGGGTGGTGGCCCTTTCGATCACTTCCTTTCGATCCGCAAAATACTTGTTGACGAATTTTATGCGCCCAAGTGAAAAATAATCCAGCACCAAAGAAAGGGCTCGAGCGATTTTGTCCAGTGCCAGCTCGGCATACTCCATCATCACGTGAACTTGGAACCGTTTCTCGCGGTAGTGCACGGAAAGCGGCTTGAAATCCCCCATGGTGTAACGTCTGGCCCTGTCCCCGGTTTCCAGCCGAATGGTCATGGCCTGCCGCATGATCGCCAAACCGCCCTGCAGGGTGATGGCCTTGTGCTCGTGCATGAACATGAGCGCGCGATCGATCGCCGCCAGGGGTTTTTTTATTTCGGACATCAACGTGATGTCCGAAAGGACAACGGCCGAAAGGTCGTTGCTCGAAAAGGACAGGGTCACGTCGCCCCCGCTTGCCTCTTCCGACCCTGTCAGCGCCCTTTCAGCCTTCTCAACGAGAGCCTTCAAAATGACGCATGAAATTTCTCGCCTCAACCGCGCTGTTTTGTTAATTGCCCCCCATTTGCGCTGCAACCTCACCTGGTAACGGTCCCGACTGAGGTGCTGCAGTTCCAGACTCCCGAGGCCGGCGGCAAGCCCCTTGCCGTCGTATGAAAGGCCCTTTATCAGAGCCCTGATCACAAGCGGGGTGGTTTCCAAGCCGTCACTTTTCAACCTCTGAGCAACCCTGCGCACGTCGAGCTCGACCCACCTCCCGTCATCGGCGTCCGGGTCCTCTGCCTGCATCAGCGCGAGGAGACGCTCCTCAAGGGTCGACACGGCCTGCAGAACTTGCATTGCATTGCTTTTGCCCTTGGGTCGCAGAATAGCAGCCAGCACAATGCCACGGTCAATCAGGCGTGCTTCTGCCATGTCGTGAAGGGCATGAATCACGATTTGTGCGGGCGTCAGCTTCCAAGCCTTTTCCAACTGCTGAAGCATTTCCCGGTTCGGGAACAGCCCCTCGGCAATGCTGTCAGCGCTGAGCCCTCTGTCCTGAGGCCGGTTGAAAAGAATGCGCAAGATGTTGAGCCACAGCCCAGCGGCGAACTCGTGCAAGTTCAGCGTGCCGATGATTCTCCGCGCCTCGTCGAGGTCTTTGACTATCGGCTGGCCTTGAAACACTTCCGTCATGTTTTCGTTGCGGCTCAAAAAGCCGGCTCTCTCAAGCCACGCAATAGCGGTTTTGACCTTGGTGTCCCTTGCTTCCTTCCTCTCTTCGTGCAGATCGGCCAAGTCTTCATCGCGCAGCAGCTCGTCGCTGGTGACAACTATCTCGCCGGACTTGTTCCGCTTGATCCGCCGCAGAGCGCGGAGGATCCGCTCGATTTCTCGCTTGTTTACTTCCGACATTGCCCCCTTGCGAAACTGTAGGTTGGCATCCTCGGGGTCGTACAGAAGCACGCACCGTGCGAGTTTGCCGTCCCTCCCGGCTCTGCCGGCCTCCTGGATGTAGTTCTCAAGCGAGCCCGGCATTTCAAAATGCAAAACCAGTCGAACATTCGCTTTGTCGATCCCCATGCCGAACGCACTGGTGGCGCAAATGACAGGGGCCCGGCCTGCAACGAACGAATCGATGATGTCGCGCTTTTCTTTAGCGTCAAGTCCGCCGTGAAACGCCTCCGCGCCCATGCCCTGGTTTCGCAGAAAGTCACGGATTTCTTCGGTCCCCTTTCGTGTCTCCGCATACACGATCGCACTGCCGGAGCCGTCTTCTTTGAAGCTTTCCGTCAGAATTTGGAATGTCTGTTCGTACCTTTCGGCGGCAGACACCGGCAGCACATCAAAATCGAGGTTCTCGCGGCTAACCCCTCCTTCAAAAAGCGTCAGGTCTTCACCCAACTCGTCGTGAAAATGGGAGGTGATGTCCTCAACCACATCAGACTTGGCCGTGGCGGTGTAGCAGCAAATCGGTGGCACGGACTGGTTGTATTGCCCGGCGAACTCGCGAATGAACCTGGCGGCGTAAAGGTAATCCGGCCTGAAGTCGTGGCCCCACTTGGACACACAGTGGGCCTCGTCGAACACCCAACACCCGACCTCCCGCTGACTCAGCACACTCCTGACGGAGCGGCTGCGAAGCTGTTCCGGCGCGATGTAAAGAATCGCCACGTCGCCCAAGCGAACGCGTTCCAGCACCTCGCCACGTTCTGGAGGTGTTTGAAGCCCGCTGATGGCCGCGGCAAAAGGGGTGCCGGTCAGCTTCATGAGGTTGTCCACCTGGTCCTTCATCAAGGCCTGGAGGGGTGAAATAACCACGGTCAACATCCCCCGGCCAAGGTGGCGCACCAACGCCGGCAGCTGGTAGCAAAGCGATTTTCCACCACCGGTAGGCAAAATAGCCAAAAGGGGCTTGTCCCTCATGCCGGTGACCACTATGGCCCTTTGCAGGCTTTTCCCTTCCCGTGTCGGCGGCTTTTCCCTGAAGCCGGTGAACCCGAAAAAACGCTCGAGATTGATTTCAGGGTTGTGGTGTTCACGGCAATAGCGGCATTTTTCGTCACCGCACGGTGTCTGCCTCAGTTTGGTCAAGATGAAAGCAATTTCAGGGAATCGGTAGCGCACCCAGGGGGGAAGCACCGAATTGGCGCCGGCAACCTGAAGCCATGCCATGCAGTATGCCAGGGCAGGCCGCCTGGCACTGTCCTCCAACAGTTGAGGCGCTGTCTCAAGGATTGCGTGTTCGCACACAATGCCGGCAGTGTTTTTTACAAGAAAATCGAGGGCGGCCTCGTGTGAAACGAAGCCCTTGGCACCTAAAGCTCTGAGAACTGCTGCGATGCCTTCCCCCGAAAAACCATTGAAAAGGCTTTGTTCAAAACAGAACCTGTAAAAATCGATGGGGTGCGGGCCGTTGGGCCCAGCATCGTAGAAGCTTTCCCACTGATCGCGAAAAACCGAAGCGGCGAGCCTTGCGTCGGCCACTGGGTTGCTTACGGAGGATCGAACGAGTTTGTAGTCCTTAACAAGCCGGTGATAAGGGTTTTGAGGGAACGCAAGAGGGGACAGATAGAGCGTGTCGATAACGGGTTTCTTTAAAATTGCGAGCTGGGGGTAGGTCGATTGCAATACGGGGAAGTCGTGGCCCAGAAGGTTGTGCCCCAGAACGAACTCGGCAATGGAGGCAAGGTCCTCAACATGAGACAATGTTTGTTTTAAGGAAGATTCAGCACTTGTTTCAAAAACTTGGTCGTTGAAGACAGCCCCAATATGCCGGATTTTTCCACTCTTGGTGGTTTCTATGTCTAAAAGAAGCGTTCGGGATATCAGCTCATCCAGCGTCATGGCAAAAGAACTTAATCACGTAAACTCCTTACAAAACCCAGGATTGAAACCGTCAGCTCATCCGGTGGATCTCGCCCGCCGTGCGGATTTCCGCCGGGAGATCATCGATCTGGATGACCAGCTCCACGCCCAAGGCAAAGGCCCGTTCGATCACGTTTTCCAGCTGGATGACATTGCCCGGCCAGTGGTAGCCCAGCAGGTAGTCCATGGCCTCCGGGGCGACGGCCAGCACTTTCTGCGGGCTGCGGGCGTTGAACTGGTGCAGGAAGTGGTTGATGAGCAGGCAGATGTCCTCCTTGCGGTCCTTGAGCGGGGGCATCTGGATGAAGACCTGGTGCAAGCCGGGGCCGAGCTCCTTCGCGAGGGTGCCCTTGACGACGGCTTCTTTGAGCGACCGGTTGGTGGCGGCAATGATCCGCACGCTCCGGCGGCGGTCGCCCTCCGGGAGCAAGGCCTGCTCGCGCAGGACGGCCGCAAGCTCCGCCTGGGCCTCGGCCGGCAGCTCGCACACCTCTTCCAGGAACAGGGCGCCCTCCTGGGCCGAGCCCAAAAGCTCGCGAATTCGCGCGCCATAGCGGTCGGGCGCCACGTGCTTGAAGATGCTCTGGCAGGTGACGGTCACGAACGGCTTCTCTCTACGATCGCTGGTGCGGTGGATCACGTGGGCGGCGAGCTCCTTGCCCGTGCCGCTCTCGCCCTCGATCAGGACGTTCGGGCTGGCGCCCCGCATGCGCTCGATCGTGTCGTAAATCTCCTGCATCCGGAGGCTCACCCCCACCAGCGCGTCGTAGCGATGCCGGTCCTTGACCCGGGTCTTCAGGACGATCTTCTCCTGCCTGAGCTTCTTCTCGTCGAGGATTCGGTCGATGATGATCTTCAGCACGTTCAGCTTGAACGGTTTCTGAAGGTAGTCGTAGCTGCCGTACTTCATGGCCTGGATGGCCGACTCCATGGACCCATGGCCGGTCACGATGATCACCTCGGTCTCGGGACGGTATTCCTTGATGGCCGAGAGCAGCTCCAGGCCGTCGATGTCCGGCATCTTGATGTCGGTGAAAACGATGTGGTAGGGCTTTTCCTTGATCCGCTCCAGGGCCGCCAGCCCGTTGTCCACGACGTCGACGTGGTAGCCGATCTCCGCGAGGTACTCCCGGACGATCTCCAGTATGGCGCGATCGTCGTCCACGAAGAGAATATCCGCAACGTTCATCGAAAACCTCCGCTCAGCGCGTTCACGAATCGCCGTCCGGCTTTTCCAGACTGTAGCGCTTGATCTTCTCGACTAGGGTGGTGCGCTTGATCTTGAGCAGGTCGGCCGCGCGGTTTTTCACCCAGCTGGTTTTTTCCAGGGCGTTTAAAATCAGTTTTTTTTCAAACTCGGACACCGCCGTCTGGAAGGAGATGCCGGAATCGGCTGGAGCCTCCGGGCGGCGGCTGTCCTCGCCCTCCACCATCCGCATTTTGGGCGGCAGGTCTTCCGGCACAAGGGTTTCCCCGTCCTTCAGAACGACGATGCGTTCGACCAGGTTCCTGAGCTCGCGCACGTTTCCGCGCCAGGGGTGGTTCACCATCATTTGCAGGGCGTCCGGCGCCACCTGCATCACCGGCTTGTGGTTCTTGTGCGCGAACTCCTCGAGAAAGTGGGTCAATAGAACCGGGATGTCGACCTTGCGCTCCCGCAGCGACGGCAGCAGGATGGGAATCACATGCAGCCGGTAGAACAGGTCTTCCCGGAAACGGCCCTTCTGGACCTCCTCCTCGAGGTCCCGGTGGGTGGCAGCGATGAAGCGCGCATCGGCCTTGATGGTCTCGTGGCCGCCGATCCGCTCGAACTCGCCCTCCTCCAGCACCCGCAGCACCTTCACCTGGAGATCCGCGCTCATGTCCCCGATCTCGTCCAGGAAGATGGTGCCGCCGTTGGCCATTTCGAATTTCCCCTGCTTGTCCGAAAACGCGCCGGTAAAGGCCCCGCGGCGGTAGCCGAAAAATTCGCTCTCCAGCAGGCCCTCCGGCGTCGCGCCGCAGTTGATCTGGATGAACGGCTTGCTGCGGCGGGGCGAGCACTCGTGAATGGCTCTCGCAATCACGCCCTTGCCGGTCCCGGTCTCGCCGTTCAACATGATCGTCGTGTTGCTGACCGCCACTTTTTCCACGATGCGGAAGATCTTCTTCATGGAGGGGCTCTGGCCGATGATCTCCTTGAACGCGATCTGGGAAGGGGTGCTGATGGGGATGATCTTGCTGGGCGTGCCGTTTGAACTGCTCATGGGATTCTTTCCCGGGTTAACGTCGCAGTGGCTTTACGGACAAATTTCTGATACCAGCTTTTATTGCAAATCGCAAATACTTATTTTAGATATAGTGGTCGCCCACCCATGAAAACACAATTAGCAGTCGGCGTGCGCGAACTGGTGGAGCATGTGCTGCGCAGCGGGGACCTGGTGATGGAGTTTACCGGCTCCTCCCGCGCGGTGGAGGCCATCCGCATCCACCAGAGGATCCAGTATTCCCGGCCGGACGGGTACGTGCCGGAGGTCTCGGTGTCGCGCCGGGTCGAGACCGACGATTTCGTGCTTGAGATCGGCGGCCGGATCGACGGCGTGTTCGCCGGCCCCGGGCCACCGGTGGTCGAGGAGATCAAGACCACCCGCCGCAGCCTGGAGGAAAGTGTCCGCAGCGACAACCCGCTGCACTGGGGCCAGGCCAAGGTCTATGCCTTTCTGTACGGCGTTGACCGAGGCATTGGCGACATCGGGGTTCAGCTCACCTACGCGCGGCTCGACACCGGCGCCACCCGCGAGGTGCGGCGCCAGTTCACGCTCACTGAGCTATCGGCGTTCTTCGACGAGCTGGTGGCCTGTTATCTCAGATGGGCCTCCGTCATCACCCAGTGGCGCCGTGAGCGCGACACCTCCCTGGGTGATCTCTCCTTTCCGTATGCGACCTACCGCCCGGGCCAGGAAGATATGGCGCAGACCGTCGAGCGCACGATCCGGGCGGGAGGCCGCACGTTCATCCAGGCCGCCACCGGCATCGGCAAGACCATGGCGGTGCTCTTCCCGGCGGTCAAGACCATCGCCGACGGCGGCAGCGACAAGATTTTTTATCTCACGGCCCGCACCACCGGCCGGCTGGCGGCCGAAAAGGCCCTGGACGAGTTGCGCACCCGCGGACTGCGCCTGAAACGCCTGACGCTGACCGCCAAGGAGAAGATCTGCTTCACGCCGGACGGCGCCTGCAACCCCGAGGAGTGTGACTACGCCCGCGGCCATTTCGACCGTCTCCCGGAGGCCCGCCGCGCCATGTTCCAGGACGACGCCTGGACGCGGGAGGCCGTTTCCGCGGCCGCACGCCGCTTCCGGGTCTGCCCGTTCGAATTCTCCCTGGACCTGTCGCTGTGGGCGGATGCGGTGATCGCCGACTACAACTACGCCTTCGACCCCCAGGCGTATCTGCGGCGCTTCTTCCTGGAAGAGACGGCCGCGTACACCTTCCTGGTCGACGAGGCCCACAACCTCGTCGAGCGCGCACGCGAGATGTTCTCGGCCGAACTCGGCAAGCAGCCGGTCCTCGACCTGCGCCGGGCCGTCAAGGACGCCCTGCCCGCTCTTTATCGGCGCATAGGCCGGATCAACCGCTGGATGCTCGCCGCCCGCAAGCGCTGCGAGGAGACCGCCGCCCCGATTGCCGATCGCGCACCGCCCGAAGAACTCCTGCCCCTGCTGCGGGAGTTTCTGCAGTCCGCCGAGCAGTGGCTCGAAAAAAATGTGAAGTCCCCGTTCCGGGAGGCGCTCCTGGAGTTCTATTTCGCGTCCGGAAACTTTCTGCGGGTGGCCGACCAGTTCGACGAGGCCTACGCCACCTGCACCGAGGCGCTCCCGCACGACCTGCGGCTCAGGCTCTTCTGCATCGACCCCTCCCGGCAGATCGGGGAGGCGATCAACCGCTGCCGGTCGGCCGTGTTCTTCTCCGCGACCCTCGCACCGATGGATTACTTCAAGACGATGCTGGGCTGTGACCACGCCGACGACCTGGTCCTGCCCTCGCCGTTTCCGGCTGAAAACCTGGGGGTGTTTGTCTGCGACCGCGTCTCGACCCTTTACCGCCACCGCGACCGAACCAAGGCCGAAATCGCCCGTATCCTGCAGACCTTCGTGGAGCACACGTGCGGCAATACCCTGCTCTTCTTCCCGTCCTACCAATACATGCGCATGGTGCTGGAGGCGTTTCGGTCCGCCGGCGCGGGAACCGATGTCATCGTCCAGGAGCCGGGCATGAGCGAACGCCAGCGGGAAGGCTTCCTCGGGCGTTTTGAAACCGACAGCCCGCGCACGCTGGTGGGTTTCGCCGTCATGGGTGGTATTTTCGGAGAGGGGATCGATCTCGTCGGGACACGGCTTTCGGCTGCCGCCATCGTCGGAGTCGGGCTGCCGGCCGTCTGCCTGGAGCGCGAGTTGATCCGCGAGCACTTCGCTTCCCGCCTGGAGCAGGGCTTTGAGTACGCCTACATGTACCCGGGCATAAACCGCGTGCTCCAGGCCGCCGGCCGCGTCATCCGGACCGAGACCGACCGCGGCGTGGTGCTGCTGATCGACCAACGCTACGGCTCCGAGCATTACCACACGCTGCTGCCGGGGCATTGGAGCCCCGTGACAATCCGGGGGCATGACGAGTTCTGCAGGGAGCTGCGGTCGTTTTGGGACAATTGATAGCGCCGCCATCGCCGGGCAAGCAAATTGACAGCCCATCGCTTTTTCCATATACTTTCAGATAACACCTTGGTGCGCCCATGGTTTTCACGGAGGCCTGAAATGAAACACCTTCTCTCTGCCGCTGTGGTCGTATTTCTACTCACCATCCTATCGCCCATATCGCCGCTGAACGCCCAGACCACGCTCTACACCTGGACGGACGCCAAGGGCCGTGTGCACATCACGGACACCCCGCCGCCGCCGGATGCGAAGATCAAAGACGTGGTCGAGCAGGCGGAGCCGGCGCCGGCCGAGGCCCGGCAACTGCAGAACCAGCAGCAGCGGCGGGTCGAAGGCCGCCAGGACGAGCAGCGGCGCACCGATGCGGAGGAGGCGCTGCGCCGGGCGCGCGAGGCCGACGAGGAGGCCCGGGCGGCCGTGCAGCGCGCCGAAGAGCAGGCCCGGGAGGCGATAGAGTACCGCAAACGCTTCGGCAACACGCCCTCCCGCCGGCAGGAGTTCAAATACAAGATCCGCGCGGAAGAGGAAAAGGCGATCCAGTCCCAGGCGGAGGCGCAGCGCGCCGTTGAACGGGCCCAAGCCCTGTCCGAGGCGGCCCGCACAGCGGTCGGCCCGGCCCAGCCACCCAAGCCCTGATCCCGCTTCAGCCCTTCGGCGGATCGATCCCCGCACCGATCGCACACCCCGCGGTGCAAAGGTGACCCGCATGCACGTCTATCGTGACTGGTTCCTGGCCAGCCGGCCGTGGTCGTTTTCCATGACGGCCATCTCGGTGAGCGTCGGCAGCGTCCTGGCGGCCATAGATGGCGGCTTCTCATGGCCGCTGTATTTCCTCGCGCTCATCGGCACCGTGCTGATGCACGCGGCAAGCAACTTCATCAACGACTACGACGATGTGCGCCACGGGGTGGACAGCCCGGAGGTGCCCACGGCGCGCTACCGGCCGCACCCGCTGATGAACGGCAGGCTTGCGCCCGCTCACGTGCGCACGACCGCTTATGTCTTCTATGGCCTCGCGGCCGTGATCGGCCTCTTCCTGACGGCGACCCGGGGCTGGCCGGTGTTCTGGATCGGCCTGGTCGGCACCGCGGCCGGCATCGCCTACACCGCCGATCCGTTCACGTACAAGTACCGGGCGCTCGGAGAAATCTCGGTGTTCCTGATGTGGGGCCCGCTCATGGTGGCCGGCGCCTATTTCGTCCAGCGTCAATCCATCAGCGCGAGCGCCGTTCTCGTCTCCCTGCCCTTCGGCGTGCTGGTGGCGCTCGTCCTGCTCGCCAACAACATCCGTGATGTCAGCTACGACCGCAGCAAGGGCATCTTCACCCTGCCGATCGTGCTCGGCCAGCGCCGGGGCCTCACCCTTTACCTGGCGCTCGTCGTGGCGGCCTACGCCGCCGTCGTGGGAATGGCTCTGTTCGGGCCGCTCTCCCCGTGGTCCCTGATCGTGCTGCTGTCGACCCCGCTGGCGGTGAAACTCCTGCGCCAGATGGCGGCCGACATCCCGCTGGATGCCGACGCCCAGACCGCCACGCTTGACACGGCCTTCGGTCTGCTGCTGGTGATCTCCCTCGTCCTGGAGGCCCTGGTGTGAAAGAGAGTCCTTTCCGCCCCGCACCGCTGATCGCCATGGTGCTGCTGGCTGCCTTTCTGTGGTTCGTCACCTTTGCCCTCGGGGGGATCTCCTTCTGGGTCAAAATATCCGTTTCCGCCGCGACCCTGGCAGGGTTGTCTCTTCTTCTCCAGCCGCCGCGCCGGGAGGAATTCAGGTTCGACGCCCGCGCGATAGCACTCGGCCTCATTGCGGCGGCCGCGCTGTATCTGGTCTTCTGGATGGGCAAGGCCGTTTCCACCACCCTGTTTGATTTTGCCGGCCGGCAGATCGGAGGGATCTACACCAAGGCGGCGGAAATGCCCATGGGGGGCATTGCGCTGCTGTTGTTTTTCGTGACGGGCCCGAGCGAGGAGATTTTCTGGAGAGGGTATCTGCAGCGCCAGCTGATGAAACGCTTCGGCCGCTGGCCGGGCTGGGCCCTGGCGACAG
>JBFYWS010000290.1:0-4802 GCA_041310935.1 Desulfobacteraceae bacterium
ACTGGATCCCGGCCGGCGCCGCCGTCGTCGGGCTGCCCCTTTGCAGATTGTTGAGATACAACCGGTGTAGCCCTTGCACGTATTCGCGCATCGTCTCGCCGCGCGATGGCATCGCGCCGTCAATCCAGACGCTCACATTCGGACTGCGCCCGCGCTTGAGATCCTTCGCAAACTCTGGCGGGATCTCAACCGCCACCCGCAATTCGCCGCTCTCCATCCGACGGTCAAGCTCGTCGTAGTCGCGGATGGGAGGGCGTTCGCGGAAGTACCGCGACCCGGTGAAATTCTCGAGGTAATTGCGGCTCACGGTAGTCTGGTCGCGGTCGAGCACGCCGTACGACAGGTGTTCGACATCGAAAGAAATCCCGTAGCCCAGCACGATCAGCAGCAGCATCGGACCGAGCAGGGCGAAGGCCAGACGGATCGGGTCGCGGCGGATCTCCAACGTTTCCCGGCCCGCGTAGGCCAGCAACCGGCGCAGGCTGAACGCGCGCGCCCGCGGCGGCGCGGCGACCGGGAGCGATGTCTCCACCGGCTCACGCAGCTCGGATCTAGATTCCGGCGCCGCATCTTCCAGGTAGGCGATGAATGTTTCCTCCAGCGTGCTTTTGCCACGCGCGCGAATGAGTGCCGCCGGCTCGTCGCAAGCGAGCACCTTGCCCGCGTGCATGAGCGAGATCCGATCACATCGCTTCGCCTCATTCATGAAGTGCGTGGAAATGAAGATGGTGACGCCGCTATCGCGCGACAGCTTTATAAGCAGTTCCCAGAATCGATCACGCGCCACCGGATCGACCCCGGACGTCGGCTCGTCGAGGATGAGCATCTCCGGCTCGTGGATCACCGCCACCGCCAGCGAGAGCCGCTGCCGGATGCCGAGCGGCAGGTCCTCCGCGAGGTCGTCGAGGTAATCGCCGAGCCCAAACTCGCCAGCCAGCTCCGCAATCCGCGAGGCGACCCTTTTCGCGGGCAAATGAAACAATCGCGCGTGCAGGTCGAGGTTTTGCTTCACTGTCAACTCCGTGTAGAGCGAGAAAGCCTGCGACATGAATCCGACTCGTTTCCGTGTTTCGATGTCGTGGGCATCCACCTCGCGGCCGAAGAGCCGGACCTGACCCTCCGTGGCCGGCAGCAGTCCGGTCATCATTTTCATCGTCGTCGTCTTGCCGCAACCATTCGAGCCAAGGAACCCGAAGATTTCGCCGCGATCAATGCGGAAGCTCACACGATCCACCGCGGTGAAATCGCCGAAGTTCTTGGTGAGTCCCTGCGCTTCGATCGCCGCGCCGTCCCCGGTCCAGGCCTTGCGTGGAGGCACCGTGATAGTGTGATGACCCCGCCGTTTCTCCTCGGGCAACAGCGCGATGAACGCCGCTTCGAGGCTGCTCGTCCCGGTCTTCGCCTTGATTTCATCCGCGGTGCCGGCGGCCAGCAGCTTGCCGGCGTCCATCCCCACCAACCAGTCGAATCCCTCCGCCTCGTCCATGTAAGCCGTGGATACCAGGACACTCATTCCGCTCCGGCGGGTGCGGATGCGGTCGATGAGTTGCCAGAACTGCCGACGCGACAGCGGATCGACACCCGTGGTGGGCTCGTCGAGGATCAGCAGGTCGGGGTCGTGGATCAACGCGCAGCAGAGCCCGAGCTTCTGCTTCATGCCGCCGGAGAGCTTGCCAGCGGGCCGATCCGCGAACGGCGCCAGGCCGGTGCTATCGAGCAATTCCGCAATGCGCGACGCCCTCTCGGCCCTGGATTGGCCAAAGAGTCGCCCGAAGAAATCAACATTCTCGTAAACCGACAGCGTCGCATACAAATTCCGCCCCAGCCCTTGGGGCATGTAGGCGATGCAGGGGCAGACAGCGCGGCGATGAGCGGCACGCGCCATGTTGCCACCAAGCACTTCCACGGTTCCTTTTTGGATCTTGCGAACCCCGGCGATGACCGCGAGCAGCGTGGATTTTCCGACGCCGTCCGGCCCGAAGAAACCGACCATGCACCCGGACGGCACTGCGAGATTCACACCCTCCAAGGCCACCGTCTTCCCGTAGTGATGGCTCAGCCCAGCCAGATTCGCCACCGGTGCGACCGGTGCCGCGTTTTCCCGCGGGAGACTCATTGCAAGTCCTCCGGCGTCGGCAGCGGCAGCCCGCGCTGCTGCCGTGTTTTCAGCGATTCCGGCCACGCCGCCGCCGCGTCGATCTGCACATAACCCATTCCGGGTAGGCCTGTCTTTACACGTTCGGCGTAGTGTTTCAGCAGTTCGGAATCGACTTTCACCTTCACCCGAAACATCAGTTTCTCGCGTTCGGTGCGCGTCTCGACCTCCTTCGGCGTGAACTGCGCGGTCGGTGAAACGAATGACACCTTCGCCGGAATCGGCAGGCCCGGCAGCGCATCGAGCACGATCCGCGCATCTGCGCCGATCGCAACTTTCCCTGCCTGGGCCGTGGGCAGAAAAAACGTCATGTAGACATCTGTAATATCGAGCAGCGTGACGACCTTTCCTCCGGCCGGGATGACCTCCCCGGGCTCGACCAACCTGTATTCGACTCGCCCGCCGCAGGGGCTTCTAAGAGTCGCATCGGCGATGTCCGCTTTGACTTTCTCGATCTTTGCTACGGCCAGTTCGATGGCCGCCTCGGCGCTGGTGATCTGCGCCTTTGCCGCCCCCCAGGCCATCTTCGCGGTCTGTTCCTTTGTCACATCGGTGTCGAGTTTCTGCTGCGAGATCGCGTTCTGTTTCGCGAGCGGCACCGCTCGCTTGAGGTCTTTCTGCGCCAGCGCGTGCTCGGCCTCGCGCTGCTTGGCGATTGCAATGGAGACGTTACGCTCGTCCTCGGCCTGGCGTTGCCTAGCCTCCGCCTCATGGAGTACCGCACGAAGCACGGCCGCGTCCATCTGTGCGAGCACCTGCCCCGCTTCCACCATGTCACCTTCCTTGACCAGTACCACCTCAACGCGGCCCGGCTCTTTGGTCGCCACATCCACTTCGGTCGCCTCGATTCGCCCATTTCCCGAAGCAAACCCCGGCGGAAGCCCTTCAACCTGCAAGCTTTTCCACAACACAAATCCGCCGCCCGCCAGCAAGACGAGGGTTCCGGCAACGAAGTATTTAACGCGGTTTGTCACTTTCATGCTCCTTTCCTCTTTCGACCTTCAGGTCGATAGTTCTACATACCACCTTCGCAATCACGAGTTCTCCGTCCGTGCGAATGACGCGCACGGTGGCTCGACCGGCGTCCTTGGAAATCACCGCCGCATTCTCCGCATTGCGAGCCTCATTCAGTTCGATGCCCAGGAAACCCAGCCCCTCACAGATGCGTGCGCGGACGAGTGGACCATATTCGCTGACGCCTCCTGTGAAGATGAGCGTGCCCAATTCACCGAGCACAGCGGCAAAGGAGCCGATCCACTTTTTCGCCTGATAACAAAACAACGCCACGGCTTCCGCCGCCCGTACGTCACCGGCTTCCTGCGCGAGCAAGTCTCGCATGTCGGAACTGGTCTCCTGAAATACCCAGCAGCCCGGACTCGTGGTTGACCATTTTGTAAAATTGTTTGGTGGTGATCTGTTCGGTTCGTGCCAGATACGGCGCTAAGCAAGGATCCAGATCGCCCGAGCGGGCGCTCATCACCAATCCCGCCATGGATAGGAACTTGGTTTTTGTAGGGCCAAGTATACAGGAAGGTGATTGGGCGTCAATGGCAACGCAATATGTTGATGTCCTGTGGGAAAGTGGGAAAGGGGACGTTCATTGATTTATAAGTTACCAAATTTTAACTGATCTGAGGAGAGGGGACGTCCATTTTTTAACTGATCTGCTATTTTCATCACCATGCCCCGTCAAGCCCGCACAGACGCTCCCGGCGCGGTGCACCACGTGATCGTCCGGGGGATCGAACTCCGCCAGATCTTTCTCGATGACCAAGACCGCAACAACTGGATCGAGCGTCTGGCAACGGTCCTGGATGAAACCGGCACGCCTTTGCTTTGCCTGGGCGTTGATGTCCAATCATGTCCACCTGTTGCTTCGAACCGGCCGGGTGCCGCTTTCCACCGTGATGCGGCGGTTGTTGACCGGCTATGTTGTCAGCTTCAACCGGCGCCACAGGCGACACACGGCCAGTTGTTCCAAACCCGCTATAAATCGATTTTATGCCAGGAGGACCCCTACCTGAGGGAGCTGGTGGGCGATATTCATTTGAATCTCTTGAGGGTCGGTCGCGTTCAGGATATTGCCGGTTTGGACAGTTACGCCTTCAGTGGCAACAGTGCTTTAATGGCCCATCAAGATCGCCCCTGTCAGGATACGGACTACGTTTTGAGGAAAAATCGACCGCTCGCAGACGGTACCGGGAATTTGTTGAGAAAGAGGTAAGCAAGGGGCAGCGTCCGGAGTTGGTCGGAGGCGGTCTGATCCGCAGCCTGGGGGGATTGCAGCCGGTAAAATTGCTGCGGGCAATGGGGCAGGGCACCAAAGGGGATGAACGTATCCTGGGTGACAGTTACTTTGTCAGTGACGTTTTAACCGCCAGCCAGGACGAGCTTGCGCGCAAAGTCGAATACCGACACAAGGGATATGAATTTGATTGGCTATCCGAGCGTGTGGCGAGGTTGTTGGAAATGAATGTCGATGAGGTTTTAAAGGCCGGGGGTCACCCGGCAAACGGTCAAGGCCCACAGCATCCTCATTGTATTGGGCGCACCGTCAGTTGGGCATCTGTACCGTCGATCTTGCCAACCGCATGAAACTATCCCAACCATCCCTCAGCCAATCCATCAAGCGGGGCGAAAAACCGAT
>JBFYWS010000304.1:0-2773 GCA_041310935.1 Desulfobacteraceae bacterium
TTAGGCTGAAGGCTGAAGGGCAATAATGATCATCCATTACACAGTCACCGGTCGACGTATCCAAACCTTTTTGGCTTTGTGTGATCACACATGATTTGTCCCTAAAAGCCTTCAGTCTTCAGCCTTCAGTCGATCTACCTGAGCAGTTACGTTTAACGTTGATCCCGGCAAGACAAATGTGCGATAGTCCGGAGGACTACAGGGGAGGAAGGGCCCATTTCGTGGACATTTCAATCTGTTTGGCCGATGACCCCATCTAAAGAGGATGCCATGGATGCTGTCAGCAAGCTTGTGAAAAAGTTAAGGGAGCAGGTGATTGCCGCCCGCCGGGACCTGCACCGGATCCCTGAAACGGCCTTCAACGAGGCCAAGACCTCCGGGTACGTGGCCGAACGCCTGAAACGTCTCGGCCTCGAGGTGCAAACCGGTATCGCCACGCATGGAGTGGTCGGGCTGCTCCGGACGGGTCAGCCCGGACCCACCCTGATGATACGGGCTGACATGGATGCCCTTCCCATCACCGAGGAAACCGGGCTCGCTTTCGCGTCCACCCATCCCGGTGCCATGCACGCCTGCGGCCACGACGCCAACATGTCCATGGCGCTGGGTGCGGCAGCCGTATTGACGCAGCTGAAGAGCCGGTTCAAAGGCAACGTCAAATTCATCTTTCAGCCGGCCGAGGAAGGTCCGGGCGGGGCCAAGCCGATGATCGCAGCGGGCGTCATGGAAAACCCCACTGTAGACTATGCCATCGGCTGTCACTTGTGGGCTGAGCGGGCCGAGGGCTGCATCGGCGTCAGAACGGGGGCGTTCATGGCCGCCATGAGCCGGTTTGACCTCAAAATCATCGGCAAGGGCGGACACGGCGCCCAGCCGCACCTGTGCGTGGATGCGTTGGAAGTCGGCACCCAGGTGGTGGCGGCTCTGCAACGCATCGTCAGCCGGCACACGAATCCCATCGAGCCGGCGGTGGTCACGGTGGGCACCTTCCATGCCGGGACCGCCTTCAACATCACCCCCGCCGAAGCGGTACTGAGCGGCACCACCCGCACCTTCAACGAGGAGACCTGGAAGTCCTGGGAAGCGCGCATCGACAAGGTGGTCAACGGCGTTTGCGCATCCATGGGCGCCGGCTATGAGCTGACCTTCACTCCCGGCTACCCCCCGACGGTCAACGACGCCCACATGGCCGACGTCGTGCGGCGCTGCGCGGCCCAGGTGGTTGGGGAAGAACGGGTGGTCGAGCCCGAGCTCACGATGGGCGGCGAGGATATGTCGTTTTTTATGAAGCGCGCACCGGGCTGTTACTACTGCATCGGTGTGGGGCGGGAAGGTGCGGCCCCTCTGCACAACGCGAAGTTCGATTTCAACGAAGAGCTCATGCTGCTGGGAGTCGAGACCCACTGCCGCGTGGCGCTGGATCTGCTCGGCTGAAGCCCGGCAACCATCTGGGCTGCCATGCGAACGGCAGGATCGCCATCCGCATAGGGTCTCAGGCCGCCGGGCGCGCGAGATTTACCTTGAAACTTTTCCCCGCCGTGAATATTCTCGCTTATGAACTGACTCCAAGAGCTGAAACCATATTCCCCATCGGGAGGAGACCGTGGAGGTCGTCAACTGGAAGGACGTCAAGATCGCCACATTCCCTTACAGGGGCAAGCCCTACGACGTGAAGGGCATCATCTGCATCGTCTACGAAAAAGAGACCATATGACGAGGGGGGGCGATGAATAAAATCGAACGGGTCGATAGAGTTCTGAACGGCGAGGAGGTGGACACCCCGCCCATATCGATGTGGTGCCACTTCGGCGTGCAGCACGCCGACGGCGAGCAGTTCGCGCGCATCAGTCTGCAGTACTTCCGCCACTACGACTTCGACTTCCTCAAAGTCATGAACGACTACTACTACCCGGCGCCGGCCGGCCTCGACACGGTGCGCACGAAGCAGGACCTCGAGCGGTTCACGACCTTCGACGTGGAACGCTCCGAGTGGCGTGAGCAGTTCAAGGCGCTTTCGATCATCACCAGTGAGATCAAGGGTCGGGCCCATTTCATCGACACGGTGTTCGACCCCTGGCAGAGCATCCGGCGCACTGCCGCCGGCGAAAACATGGAACACCTCGTTCAACATGAACCGCAGGCCCTGCACGAGGCCCTCGACCGGGTAGCCGACAACCTGATCGCCTACTCCAAGAAGGCCTTGAGCATCGGGGCGTCCGGGATCTTCATGTCTGTCCCCGCCGCGAAGGAGATCGTCAGCCGCGAGGTCTTTCTCGCCTTCGTCAAGCCCTATGCCCGGAAAGTGTTCGCGGCCGTCTCCGGCCTGGGTCCCATGAACACCGCTCACATCCACGGTAATGACCTGTACTTCGACGACGTGCTGGATTTCCCCGTGGACGTCTTCAGCTGGTGGGACCGCGGGCCGCACGGGCCCTCCCTGGAACACGTCAAGGCGCGCATCAGCGGATGCGTCATGGGCGGCATCGACCAGACGCTCCTCACCCAGCGCTCGCCGGCTTTCCTCAAGACCCACGTGCGCGAGGGAATGGCGTTGGGCGGCGACCGGCGCTTCTTCCTGGCCAACGGGTGCAGCATCGACACCTGGGTGAACCCCGTGAGCGTGCACGCGATCGTGACGGCCGCACGGGAAAGAGGATGAACCGACAGTGAATTGTTTGACCACCCAAGACGCTTACCGGACACCGGACCGGGCTGGTTCCTGGATCGGGCGCAGCAGCCCCAACACGGTCTTCTACGCCAAGGCCTTCATGAT
>JBFYWS010000339.1:0-2945 GCA_041310935.1 Desulfobacteraceae bacterium
GTCGGCTCGTCGAACATCATGCAGTCGGGCTCCATGGCGAGCGCCCGGGCAATGGCCACGCGCTGCTGCTGGCCGCCCGAGAGGTTGGCCGGGTAGGCCGCGGCCTTGTCCGGGATGCCCACGCGCTCAAGAGCGCCATGGCTTTTTTCTCGGCCGCCGGACGCGACTGCTTCCTGACCTTCATGGGGGCGAGCGTGATGTTGCGCATCACGGTCAGGTGGGGATAGAGCTCGAAGCGCTGAAAGACCATCCCGATCTTTTCCCGCAGCTTGTAGAGGTTGGTCTTGGGGTCGCTCAGCGAGACCCCATCGACGAGGATCTCCCCCTTCTGGTAGGGCTCCAGACCGTTGACGCAGCGCAGCAGGGTGCTTTTCCCGGAGCCGCTCGGCCCGCAGATCACCACCTTCTGCCCCCGCTCGACCACCTCGTCGATGTCCACGAGAACTTGAAAATCTCCAAACCACTTGCTGACGTTTTTGATTTCGATCATGGGCTCACAGCACCTTGGCTTTGCGGCTCTTCTCCTCGTAGTGCAGGCTGATTCGAGAGCCGATGAAGCAGATCACGAAGAAGAGAATCGCCACAAAACTGTAAAGTTGTATCGATCGCACCTCGATGCTGTCGACGATGGTGGTGCGGCGCACCATCTCCTGCAGCCCGATCACGTAGGCAAGGCTCGTGTCCTGGAACGTGATGATGCTCTGGGTGATCAGGCTGGGCAGCATGCGGCGGAAGGCGATCGGCACCAGGATGTGGGCCGCCGTCTGGCGATAGGTCAGACCGGTGGAGTAGGCGGCGCTCACGAGATCCCGGCTGATGGTTTGAAACCCGGCCCGGAAGATTTCCCCGAAATAGGTGGCCTCGAAGACGACAAACGAAACGGCCGCGGATATGAACGGGTCCATCGACCGGCCGGTTAAAATAGGCATGACGAAATAGACCCAGAAGATCACCAGGATCAGCGGGATGTTGCGCAGGAAGTTCACATACAAAGTGACCGGGTGGTAGACCCAGGGTCGCTTGGATATGCGTCCGAGCCCCACCAGTGCTCCCAGGAAGAGCCCCCCGGCCAGCGCGAAAGCGGCCAGCTGGACGTTGGTGAGGAACCCGCCCAGGAGATAGGGCAGGTTAGTGAAAACGGCGTCAAACATAGGGCTAGCGGGTCACCAGTCCGGGGATGCGGTACTTGGTCTCGATAAGGTTCATCAGCTTGACCACGGTCATGCCGAGGACCAGGTAGATCGCCATGGCGCCGGTGGTCGCCTCCAACCCGTGGAAGGTCTGCTCGTCGATCTTGTAGCTCATGAAGGTGGTCTCGGCCACGCCGATGGTCATGGCGACCGCCGAGTTTTTGAAGATGGTCAGAAACTCGGTGGTCAGCGGCGGGATGATGAGCCGCAGGGCGTGGGGGACGATGACATACCAGTACATCTGCAGGTGGGTCATGCCGGTGGACAGAACGGCGTCGTACTGGCCGTGGCCGATGGAGGCGAAACCGGCGCGAACGTGCTCGGCCACCCGCGAGGCCGTGTAGAGCCCCAGTGCCACGACGGCGACGTAGTAATGGAGGCCCGAGATGGAGTTGATCTTGAACTGCAGGGTCTTTCCGAACAGCATGGGGCCCGCATAAAACCAGAAGAACAGCTGGACCAGGAAGGGGATGTTGCGGAAGACCTCCACGTACAAGGCGCCAATGAACCGCAGAGGCCACCAGGTGGAGGCCCGCAGGGTCCCGAAAAGCAGACCCAGAATGAAGGCGATGACCCAGGCCAAGGCCCCCACCTGGATCGTCATCCAGAGGCCCTGCAGCAGCCATTCGCCGTAAGGCTGACGCCACAACACGCCCCAATCGAATTTGTATGCGAGCATAAGAAAAGGGTCCAAGGGGTCAAGGGGTCAAGGGACAAAGGCAACGGAGGCGTTCACCTCCACTCGAACCCTTGAACCCTCGGCCCCTCGAACCCTGCTCCTTTATTTTTTCTTCAGCCAGCCTTCGTCCATGGGGTAGACGATGAGCGTCAGATAGTCCTTGTACGCCTGGGACATGGGGATCGGGACGAGCCCCTTCGGCCCCATCCACTTTTCGTAGAGCTCGGCGAACTTGCCGGCCTTGATGGCCCACAGGATGGTGTTGTTGACGAAGTCCCTGAAATCCGAATCGTTCTCCCGCATCAGGTAGCCGTAGGGCTCGTAGGCGATCGCGAAGTCCACCGTGCGCCAGGCATCGGGCTTCTCGTCCTTCATGCGCAGGCCTTCGAGCAGGCTGCGGTCCGTACCGTAGGCGTCGATCTTGCCGGTCTTGAGTGCCAGAAACCCCTGGGCGTGGCCTTCGGTCGTGACGATTTCCTTGGGCTTGTACTCACCGGCGGCCGCCTGGTCTTCCATGGCCTTCAGGTTGGTGGTGCCGCGGGCCCCTCCGATGCGCATGCCGGTCAGGTCCTTCTTGGTCTTGATGGGGCTATCCTTGGCCACCAGGAAGCTGGTCTCGGAAAAGAAGAATATCAGGCTGAAATCCACAACGTCCTCGCGCTCCTGGGTGTAGGTGGTGGAGCCCATTTCGATGTCGCACGTGCCGTTCACGACCATGGGGATGCGCGTCTTGGTGGTGATGGTGATGGGCTCCACCTCGATCTTCTTGCCGAAGTATTTGGAGAGGTTCTCCGCCAGGAGGGCTGCCATGTCCACGGAGAAGCCCACCTGCTTGCCCACCTTCGGATCGATGAAGGCAAAGGGAATCGAGTCCTCACGGAAACCGACCTTGATCTTCCCGGTTTTTTCGATCTTGTCCATGGTCTCCCCGGCCAAGGCCGGAGCGACGGTCAGGGCCAGGAAACACACGGCCATGATGCAGAAACCCCACAGGCATTTTTTCTTCATACTCGAACTCTCCTTTCTGCTGTTAGATGTTCAGGCAAAGCGCTCGGGCGGAACCGCCTCGCAGGCGG
>JBFYWS010000355.1:0-3433 GCA_041310935.1 Desulfobacteraceae bacterium
GCCTGGCGCGCGTCGGCCGTGCGGTAGAGCCCCACCGAATCGAAGAAGCCGGAGAGCACCACCTCGAAGGCGGTCAGCCGCCGGGTGTGGCGCAGGTGAAACTCGCAGGACATGAACCCCACCCGGCGCCGGATGTCGTGGATGCTGTCGCCCGAGCCGCGCCGGCGGCCGAACAGCCGGATGTCGCTGGCATATACCTGGGGGTTCTCACCGGCGATTAGGTTGACCACGGTGGTTTTGCCGGAGCCGTTGGGCCCGCAAAGCGCCCAATGCTCACCGGAGCGCATCGACCAATTCAGATTTTTCAAAACCGGCTTGCCGCCGTAGGAGACGGTCACGTTCCGGAACTCGACCAGGGGCTCGCACGGGATGGCCGGACACGGCGCCGGCAGGGGTGCCGGGGCAGGTTCCAACGGCGGTCTCCCATAAAGCCGTGCGATGTTCTCCGGTGTGAGTGTCTTCGCCCGCAGACCCTGGAAGAGCACCCGCCCGGCGCGGATCCCCATCACGTGGGTGACCTGGGTAGGGATCTGGCTCAGACGGTGGGTCACGAGGACTACGGTGCCGGCGCCGTTCATCAAGGCCTCGACCATCGCCGCCAGGTTTTCGCGCGCCGGCAGGTCGAGGCCGTCGAACGGCTCGTCCAGCACCAATACCTCCGGCGCGGTGAGCAACACCCTGGCGATCAGCACCCGCCGGAACTCGCCGTTGGAAAGGGTGCGGATGCCCCGCTCAAGCAGCCGCCCGACCCCGAGACGTTCGATGAGCTCTCGCCCGGCTTCCGCCAAGGGGCGTGAACCGTCTTCAAGCAGTTGGCCGACGGTCGTAGCACCGTCCGTATTCCCGCTGAAAGAGCGCGCCTCGTCCTGGCGGCTCTCCTGCTCGATCAGCCGGCGGTGGTTCTCAAACGACACGCAGGCCACCCGTTCCTGGAGCTGCCGGGGGTCCGCCGGGAACATTTTACCCTGCACCACCGGCACCTCGCCCCGCAACGCCCGCACCAGCGTGGTCTTGCCGGCGCCGTTCGGCCCGATGACCGCCCAGTGCTCCCCTCTCCGGATCGACCAATTCGTTCCATCCAGGATGCGCCGGTCCCTCAGCCGCAGGGTGACGTTGTCGAGGGTGATCAACTCCTCAGCCGCCGGTTCAGTTCCCGGCGCTCGCAGGCGGCTGGCACGTGGATGGTGGATCGGCATAGTCAACCTTGATGCAACGTATCCCTGACCCGCCGGGACATTGCGGCGCCAAGCAGGATTTTCTGTCGGCGGACGTCATCAGGGCGGCCGCCGGGCGGCCCGTTTCAGGGAAAATGCCCGGCGCCCGCGTCAGGCGGCCTCCGGCCAGGGGTGCTGACATTTTCGTGTCAAGGCACTTAATATAACCTAAATTGAGCGATTTTGTCGATGCGCCTCGAGTCCCGCTGGGGTCTGCCGTCCGCATGGGCCGCCGCAATCTCTGCGCCGGCCATCGCAACGGCGGCAGGGCCGCTCAGATAGTGATCGAAAGCCCCGGAAGACAGTGCCCCACGACAGAGACGGCCGACGCTGCCGGTGAGGAGGTTCTCGAAACCCCGGGGGCGTTGTCGAAGCCGGGGTCTCTTTTGCGGCGGCCCATGCGGACGGCAGACCCCTTCGGGCCCTTCCGCAGAAGCCCAAAATTAGAATCGCTCAACTTAGGTATAAGGAATCGCTCCAGGTTTGCAAACCCTCGGTTGCGCGCGGATGCCGCGAGCACAGCGTTTCTCTATCGCCTGCGACCCAGGGATGCAGTACTCGTTGCGGCGGCAGGCCCCCTAATGTATACTCCATGACACTGCGGTGTCAGGGAGTTACGGGCGGCATTGAAGATCCCTGCAGCAATCTGCAGTGAATCTTCGACCCTAAGGAATGCGGTCTTTTTTATGATTCGCTCGCTTACCCCGCCGCAAGCGGCGGGGATGCGCTCGCTTTCGCGGTTCAACGGGAGACGGGTGTGCACCCGCTTGCGGGCGACGAGTAGATATCCCCACGGAGAAAGGAGGTTACCATGTCGGATTTGAGAAAATTGCTGCAAATACCGGCCGGGCGGCTGGAGGAGATCAACGCGCTGCTGGTCGACCCGAAGAACGCGACCGTCGGCGAACTCGTGGACATGGTGGAGCGCTACGGTGGCCCGGAGGAGATCAACCGCAAGGCGCGCGAGGCCGGAAAGCTCGAAAACCTCATGGCGCGGCTTCAAGCCGCCGAGTCTCCCTATGTGAAGGATCTCACGTGGCTGATCGAACAGCGCGACCGGCGGGCGTTCATCTCCATGAAAGACTATGTCAAGCGGGTCGCCGGCGGCAAGGGCGATGCGGCCGCGCTCAACCGGAAAAATGCGGTCACCCTCGAGATCAGCGCATTGCAGTATTTTCCCTGGCTGATCACCCAGGCCAAGCACTGCATCGAGCAAGGGGAGCTCATGCCGGGCCGGTTCATCCGGGTGCGCAATATGGTCGAGCAGGCGGCCGATAACGGCGACGTCATGGCCGTGGCCGCGGCCATGCAGATCATCGGCGCCACCTACGTGGAAACCCTCGACACCAAGGGCACCGACGGCTCCAACGTGCACTTGGGCGGCCCCGAGACCATCACGGGCTACTTTGGGGGGATCGGCCAGCCGAACCACTACCCCATCAAGTGGGTGGACGAATACCTGAAATACTACACCTCCTACGGGGTGCGCCAGGTCCTGAACATCAACCCCGGCACGGTGCTCGCCGGCTATCTGCTGCACCGGCTGGGCGTGGACAACGAGTTCAAGATCTCGGTCTTCATGGGCAACGACAACCCGTTCTCCATCATGTGGACGCTGGTGACGGCGCGGCTTTTCTCCCGGGCGGACGGCCGGACCTCGCTCATCGGCTTCAATCTCTCCAACTCGGTCAACAACGAGACCATTCGCCAGGCCTCCAAGATCCGCAACGCCCTGGGTCTGGAGGAGGTCGTGCGCTTCGAGCACCACATCACCGAGACCTGGAAGTCCATCGTGCGCCAGCCTTACAACCGCCGGGCCGAGCTGGTCGAGATCGCCCAGGAGGTCCCCAACATCTCCGCCAAGCACGAGGGCGGCGAGCCGGAGGTCGAACAGAAACTGGGCCATCCGTCCGACATCCTGGACTACTTTGCCGCCAAGTCCGACGTGGAGGCCGGTGGGCTGATGCCCGCCTTCGAGCTGAACTATATCGAGAAACACCGGTCGGTGAACCTGACCGCACAGGCGCTCATCAAGGCCGGCATCGGCGTGGTCTGCGCAACGCGCCTGCACGGATGAGCCGCGGGGTGAGCCCCCATCATTTGATTTCGATGGGCTGAAATGCTATTTTCAGGGTCAGCGTGGAATGATCCACCCTCAACCGTCGTAAACGACTCGCTGCCGCCATGAAAAAAAATCTCTACGACAAGATGCAACCGAT
>JBFYWS010000360.1:0-4809 GCA_041310935.1 Desulfobacteraceae bacterium
TTCCGTTCGCCTTGAGGTGCGCCATGGCCCGGGGGCTGTAGACGGCGCTGCCGCCGGGGGCGATGACGTGGCTGGCGAGCGCCAGGGAAAGCAGGTGGTTCTCCTCGATGCGGCAGAACTCAGCGGCCCCGTGCGCCTGGATGAGGGCCTGCAGGCTGCGCCCCTCGCGGACCTGGATCAAGATGTCCGTGTCGACGAAGGATAGCCCCAGGCGCTTGGCCAGAAGCACTCCCACCGTGCTCTTGCCCACCCCGGGCATGCCGATGAGGATGATGTTCTTCGGAAAGGAGAGCATCTGAGCCGGTCGATGGCGGATGGATGTCTGCAATTCGGCATCACGCTATCAGATCGGCCGGCCGGATGTCAAATGACCACCGCCGGAGGTTGCTTTCGCAGATATTGGGTAAAATTTTTGTTGACACACAATATATGGTATGCGATAGTTAAATCCTCCCGCAGCGAAAGCTAAGTCTTCCGTTCATCACCATCCGGTGAACCAGGAGATTCTTCTCAATCTAAACAAGACAAAAACTGGCGTTCATGCGCTCACAGGGGATGTTCCATGCGCGAAAAGGAAAAAATTATGGTTACGAATGAGGGGCGTTTAGATCTGGGCTCCTTCACCTGGGACGATCAGATGTTCACCGACATCCTGGTCCGGGACAACCCCATCAACAGCGACCAGGCACTGGGGATCAGCCGCTTTCTGCGGGATGAGATTTCCAAGATGGAGCCCCAGACCATCACCCTTTCCCTCATTGAACAGATGATCGAGGACAAGCTCATGGAGTACGGACTGACCAAACCGACGCGGGTGCAGTTGGACAAATCCATTTTCGTCCAGAAGGGGTTGGCCCTTTCTGAAAACGCCGTCACCGTGCTGAAAAGGCGCTACCTCCGCAAGGACAGCCAGGGCAAGGTGACCGAAACCCCGGAAAAGATGTTCCGGCGGGTCGCCCAGC
Source organism: Desulfobacteraceae bacterium (assembly GCA_041310935.1). Classification (GTDB taxonomy): domain Bacteria; phylum Desulfobacterota; class Desulfobacteria; order Desulfobacterales; family SpSt-501; genus SpSt-501. The sequence goes on from JBFYWS010000360.1 coordinate 963, forward strand.
ACATCGCCAAGGCCGAGAAAAACTACGGGGCCGACGACGAGCGCGTCAAGGCCGTCGAGGAGACCTTCTACGACCTGATGACCCAGGTTATCTTCCTGCCCAACTCGCCGACGCTGATGAATGCCGGCCGGCGTCTGGGGCAGCTCGCGGCCTGCTTCGTGCTGCCGGTCGAAGACAGCATGGAGGGCATCTTCGGCGCCCTGCGCAATGCCGCCATGATCCACAAGTCCGGCGGCGGCACCGGCTTTTCCTTTTCCCGGCTGCGGCCCAAGGACAGCAACGTGGGCACCACCGGCGGCGTGGCCTCGGGCCCGGTCTCGTTCATGAAGATCTTCAACACCGCCACCGAGCAGGTCAAGCAGGGCGGCACCCGCCGGGGTGCCAACATGGCCATTCTGCGCGTGGACCACCCGGACGTCGTGGAGTTCATTCACAGCAAGAGCAACGACCGGGAACTCAACAACTTCAACATATCGGTCGGCGTGACCGACGCCTTCATGGAGGCGGCCGCAGCACAGAAGGAGTACGACCTGCTCGACCCCCGCGATAAGCAGCCCACCGGCCGACTGAATGCCGCCGAGGTCTACGAGGCCCTGGTCACCCAGGCGTGGAAGACCGGAGATCCCGGGATCATCTTCCTCGACCGCATGAACGTCGACAACCCCACCCCGGCCCTCGGGGAGATCGAGTCCACGAACCCGTGCGTTGCCGGCGATAGTTGGGCCATGACGGCCGAGGGCCCGCGACGGGTCCGGGACCTCCTGGACCGCAGGGTGCCGTTGGCTATCAAGGGGAAGACCCACCCGAGCACCGACCAAGGCTTTTTTTACACCGGCAAAAAGCCGGTCTACACACTGAAGACGAGACAGGGTTTTGAGCTTCGGCTCACCGGCGACCACCGGGTCCTGCGCGCGGCATCGGTTGCCCGCGACAAGGTAATGACCGAATGGGTTCAGGCGGCAGAGCTTGTTCCCGGAGACCGCATCGTCCTCAACGACTGTCGCACGCTCACAGGATGGCCGGGCACGTACGGGAAGGCCGAGGGCTATCTCGTCGGTCTGCTGATCGGTGATGGAACGCTCAAGCAAGACAAGGCGGTCCTGTCCGTATGGCCGCAATCCGAAGCCGTCAACGGCGACACCGGTCCGCACTCGGGAGTCATGGAGACGGCCTTCGACCTGGCCAAGACACTGCCGCACAGAAGCGACTTCCGCGGCTGGATGGCAGTGCCGGGGCGGGGCGAGTACCGCATGAGCCTCGGCGCACTCAAGGCCATCTGCGGCGCCCTCGGAATGAGCCCGGGCCGCAAGCGGATCACCCCCACAGCCGAGGAGTGCTCAAGCGAGTTTTACCGGGGGCTTCTCGGCGGCCTTTTCGACAGCGATGGCTCCGTCCAGGGCACCCAGGCCAAGGGGGTCAGCGTGCGGCTTTCCCAAAGTGATATGCCCACGCTCCAGGCGGTCCAGCGCATGCTCCTGCGCCTGGGCATCGCCTCTGTCATCTACGAAAACCGCCGGGGGGCAGGCGAGACCATCCTCCCCGACGGTCGGGGTGGCAGCCAGGTCTATGCCACGAAGCCACAGCATGAGTTGGTCATCTCAGGAGACAATCTCCTGCGCTTCAGGGAAATCATCGACTTCCGCGATGAGAGCAAGGCTGCCCGGCTCCAGACCCTTCTGGCCAGCTACAAGCGCTCGCTGAACCGCGAGCGATTCCTGGCTGAATTCGTCGCCTTGATACCCGACGGAGAGGAGGGGGTCTTTGACGTCCAGGTCCCGGGCGTGAACTGCTTCGACGCGAACGGCTTCGTGGTCCACAATTGCGGCGAACAGCCGCTGCTGCCGATGGAAGCCTGCAACCTGGGATCGGTCAACCTGGCGAAGTTCGTGGTCGAATCCGCAAGGGGGCCGGCGGTCGACTATCCCAGGCTCAAGGAGGCCATCAGATGGTCCGTGCGCTTCCTGGACAACACCATCGACATGTCTCGCTATCCCCTGCCCGAGATCACCGAGATGGTGCGCGGCAACCGCAAGATCGGGCTCGGGGTCATGGGGTTTGCCGACATGCTCTTCCAGATGGGCATCCCCTACAATTCCGAGGAGGCGCTGCAGGCGGCCGAGGAGGTGATGCACTTCATCCAGGAGGCCTGCCACGAAACCTCCGAGACGCTGGCGCAGGAGCGGGGGGTGTTTGCGAACTGGGAACGCAGCATCTTCAAGGACAAAGGTCTGCAGCGCCGCAACGCGACCACCACCACCATCGCCCCCACCGGCACCCTCAGCATCATCGCCGGCTGCTCGAGCGGCATCGAGCCCCTGTTTGCCCTGAGCTTCGTGCGCACGGTCATGGACAACGACAAGCTCATGGAGGTCAACCCGGTGTTCGAAAAGGCGGCGCGCGAAAGAGGGTTCTACCGCCCGGAACTCATGGACCAGGTGGCCCGCAAAGGCAGCATCCATGAGATCGAGGAGATCCCCGAAGAGGTCCGCCGGGTGTTCGTGACCGCCCACGACGTCTCCTCCGAGTGGCACATCCGCATGCAGGCCGCTTTTCAGAAGCACACCGACAACGCCGTGTCCAAGACGGTGAACCTGCCCCGGGACGCGACCGTGGAGGATGTGCGCAAGGTCTACGACCTCGCCTACCAACTGCGCTGCAAGGGGGTCACGATCTACCGCGACGGCAGCAAGGAAAACCAGGTCCTCTCCTTCGGCCAGAGGAAAGAAGAGGCGGAGCGGCTCATGGGGGCCGTTCTGGACCGGCCCGAGACCTTGTTTGGATTCACCACCAAGACCAAGACCGGATACGGCCACCTGTATGTCACCGTGACCGAATTCGAAGGCCGGCCCTTCGAGGTGTTTGCCACCATCGGCAAATCCGGGCGCTCCACCACCGCCAAGACCGAGGCCATCGGACGGCTCGTGTCGCTCGCGCTCAGGGCCGGGGTGACGGTGGACAAGATCGTGGATCAGCTCAAGGGCATCGGCGGGGAGCACCCCATCTTCCAGGACGGGGGGCTGGTTCTGTCGATCCCGGACGCCATCGCCCGGGTGCTCGAGAAGCGCTACCTGACCGGCGACAACGCGCCCATGTTCCGCAAGACCGAATACAGCCTGCTCGGGGAAAAATGCCCGGAGTGCGGGCAGGTCGTGAGCTTCGAGGAGGGGTGCATGATCTGCCACTTCTGTGGCTTCAACAAGTGCGGATGACGGCTTCGCTGAAAGCCCGATTTCGGCGTTGCGCCAATGCCGTGGTTGCTGCGGCGTACACCAGTACGACTCGCAACACGGCATTGGCGCGCCTTGAACTCGGCCTTTGATCGAAGCCGTCTCCGTTATTGCGCGGGACGGCTTGCCCGCAGACCCGATCCAGGGTTTTGAAGCCGCTTCTTATTTGCTGAAAGCCCGATTTCGGCGTTGCGCCAATGCCGTGGTTGCTGCGGCGTACACCAGTACGACTCGAAACACGGAATTGGCGCGCCTTGAACTCGGCCTTTGATCGAAGCCGTCTTCGCTATTCCGCACAGTAGCGTGGCTGCACCTTTGCGAGCCTTTCGCGTATTTCGTAGTGCCCTTGTCCCTAAAATCCTTCAGTCTTCAGCCTAAAAATCTGACTATTCACGCCCTCTTCAAGCAGTTCTTACAGATCCCGTCCACCCGGACTTCCACTCCCTGGATCTCGCCGGCAAAGGAGCGCTCGATGCCCCGCAGGTCCACTTTCAGGCTGCCGGGTTGCAGGCATTGCAACGCCCCGCAGCTGCGGCAGTGAAAATGGGGGTGCGCCGGGTGGTGTTCGTTGGGCGCCAGGCCGTAGACCAGGCTCCGCCCGCCCCCGCTCAGCCGCTCCA
>JBFYWS010000366.1:0-9717 GCA_041310935.1 Desulfobacteraceae bacterium
CGGAGCGGCCGAGCACAACGCCATGAAGATGCCGAGAGGGATCGCCGCCAACCGGAGATCGGCCCATGCCAAAAGGGCCGCCGCAAACAATGCGACGCATCCGATGCGCCCCGCCGGCGACTGCGGCAGGTATTTTGCAAAAGAATTTCTGATGGTATGCAACATGTTTTGATGGACTCGTAACTGCTCGGGTGTTTAGGCTGAAGGCTGAAGCCTGAAGCCTTTAAAACGTTTCGCAAAGCACGCACAGCTATTCAAGGCCTTCTCGGTTTCTACAACCCTTGGTTCAATCAGAGATGAATCCTCGTTGGGCAAGAAGCCCAAACGCTTCGACAAATTTAGTTGATAATGCAGTTCCCTCAATGATCCGAAGGCTATATGATTTGTCCCTAAAAGCCTTCAGTCTTCAGCCTTCAGTCTAACTCACCCGGCATCACGCTTTGCTGGCGATCAGCCAGACAAGTTCTTCATCGCACCCGGACGCGAGAGTGTGCTCCACCTGAAACCCCGACTGCGCCAGCATGCTCTGCAATTGGTGTACGGGCCGATAATACGCAGGAATCCGAGACAACTGCAGGATCAGGTTCAGGTACCACCACGCCCAGGGCAAGCGCCGCTTCGGCAGCACCGAGGCCCGGATGATCAGCCTTCCGCCGGCTCGTGTTCGTTCCCGCAGCCGATTGAGAGTTTCAGTGAAATCCTCGTCTGTCAGGAAGTGAACCATGTCGATCATCGTAGACACGTCGACCGGGTCGTCGGCCGCGGGGATCGCCGGAGCCCGGCCCTGGGCAATAAGACCCCTGTCGCCCACCGCCATGGCGGCGATCCGGACACGTTCCGGCGACGGTTCGATCCCGTGCAGGCGCGCCCCGGTGAACCGCTCGAGGAGCCAGCTGGCGGGCACCCCGTAACCAGTGCCGATGTCCAGAATCGTCTTTATGTCGCCAACGGATCGAAACATCCGCTCCATTTCGGGGAACATCGGATCCAAGCGCAGCTTGAACCGTGCGAAGAGCCTTGGATAGGCCTCCATGTACCGGTAGCGGTTCAATACCCGCTCCTGAAGGGTGCCGCCGTCGATGACCCGTTTTTGCCGGCGCTTTTCAATATGGCCCAGCACGGGGGGCAGAATGAAGAACGTCCCGATCATCGAGTACCCGATTCCCAGAAACGCGGTGATGCCGGTGCTTTGGAGCAATGAATGGTCGGCCTCCCACATGGCCCCGAATCCGAACAGGGTGGTCACCGCGGAAAGAAAGACAGTCATTCGAATCTGGCTAAAAGATGGATGATTCAAGGTGCCGAAGCGCTGATAGGATCGCACAAAGAAAATGGAATAATCGATCCCGATGCCGAAAACAATGATCGACAGCATCAACCCCGGGATGTCCAGCGGGCGACCCATGACATTCAGCGTGCCTAGTGTAGCAACCATCGCAAAGATCAAAGGCAACATGCACGCCAACGTGAGTGACCAACTTACGAGAAAAACGGCAACGAGAACGACCGCGCTGATGACATTGATCAGAAAAAACGTGATCCCGGTGCTGAACAGGAGATCCCCGATGCTTTTGGAAAAAAACAGCGGATCGAACAACTTGACCGAGGATTTGTACGCTTCGTAAAACCGCTTGGCGTCATACCCCGGCCCGGTGGTCAAGGTGGACACCTGGATCCATTTGGAGCCATCCGAATTCTTGGAGATTCCCAGGAAACCGGGGAACTGAGATAGGATTTGAGCATTCTCTGCGGGTGCGGATGTTGCGCTCAGCATCTCAAAAAATGCGGCGAAGGCATCATCCGCAAACCCCATCGAAGCAGATAGATTCCCGATGGTGCCTTTCAGGGTTCCGACTCGTTCAGGGCTCCAGAACTCTCTCCAGGCATTAAAATTTTTCTGCCGCAGCCCCGCTCCCGGGGCAATCATGGAAGACACAAAGCCTGACGATAAAACGTGCGAGCGCAGGTCCGAGTTGATTTTTTCAAGAAGGACGTCGCCCTGATGCTGGAGTTCCTCGATCGATGGCCCCTCCGCCAGCACGTACACTTTGTCGAATATGCCGCCCCACACCTCGGTGATCAGCTTTTCGGCAGCGATGGTTTCGGCACCGACGGTGTTCATGGCTTGCAGGCTCACATTGAAAACCGGCTTTGCGAAAAAAACCATGACGCCGGCGAAGATGGCTGCGGCCCACAACCCTTTGCGGCCCGTGCCTGCGAGCGCATCGGCGACCTTTTGCAGGTGCAGCGAGCGCTCGCCTCCCGGCGGCAATACAGGGAAGAGCCTGGGGAAAACCACATGCACGATGAGAAAGCACAACCCCAGGCCCAGCATTGTAAACTGCCCCAACTGGACAAACACCGGAAACCCGCTGAAACACAGCGTTCCAAAAGCGGCAACGGTTGTCAGCACCGCCAACAGGCCCATGTCCCGCACCTCATGGGAGGCCGCTTTTCCAAACGTGTTGTGGGGCCGGTCCAGGAAGAGGAGATAGACCATGCCCTGATCGACGCTGAAGGAGATGATCGCGCCCCCGAAACCGAGAACCAGAATCGATATGGACGTGTGAAAAAGTGAAAAGATGAAATAGGCGAGCATGGTTCCGGCCATCGCCGGCAACAAGGAAAAAAGACCGATCGCCGGCCGGCAGAACGAGAAAAAGAGCAGCACCGCAATCCCGATGGTGGACAGCGCCACCGCGAAGCCGATATCTTTTTTGATGATCTGCTGATTGTCCAGGGCGGCCCGATAGGCCCCGACCGCGGTCAGCATGACCCCCTGGCCCGCTTGGCCATAGGTTTGGTTGACCTCGGCTGCAATACGGTTCATCCGCTCCATGATCAAACCGGCAAAATCGGTCGCCGTGCTCGAAGCGCTCGGACTGGCAATGACGAGCAGGTGCCGGCTGTCGGCCGACAAAAGATTTCCCCGGTAGATACGGGCGCCGGTGGCTGGAGCCAGGTGAGACAATCGTGATAGAACAAGACCCCTGAAATTCAAAGGATCTCTTGCAATCAATGCTGCCTGGCCGATGCTATCCAGCCCCAGCAAACTTGCATGGATCTGTTCCAGCCGCCCCTGTATTTCGTCGGGCTTCAGCAGCGGTTGAAGTTGATCTCGCAACTCCTCTGCGGTAAAGAGAGCCGGCAGGTTCGCGGACACATAGTCCAGCAGATCGGGCATAAGCGCCTGAGCATCTTCCATACCGACGCTTTTGAACAACCCGCTCTCCTTTAACCGGGTTTCGACCAGCTTTCCGCACGCGACCAGCATGTCCAAATCGGCCTTCTTGAGTGCGACATCGACCACCACCTGGTTTTGCATGGGATGATTCAAAAGAAGGTAGGTGGCGTCGGATATGACCGGGTCGGTTTTGGGAAGAGAGCCTATGATATCCGTATCGATATCCAGCCGGTAAACGCCCACGCCGAACAGGCCGGAGGTGATCAGGACCGTCAGCAACAAGAAACGCCAATTCACAGGTAATATCTTCATCGTCGGTCAAAACCGCGTTACAAGCAGCAGCAGAAGCATGATCAAGAAAACATGGATTACGAAAACCGCCAATCGGTTGCGATGATACCATTCGTTCATTTTCTGAATTCTAAGAAGTCCTCCGCACAACCTCCGAAATCGATCGACCTTCCGGTTGCGGATGTTGTCCGTCCGGGCATTGCTCTGGAACGCAAACGAGGGGTAGGCCGCATAATAATCCCCGGATAGGGTGCGCAGCAGGGCATCATAGGGGGTGTTGCGCCATGGTATGCCGAGCAGGGTTTCGGCGAAACTGCGCTGCACGACGTAGGCATGCGTCAGACATCGGTAATGAACTTTCAAAACGGAGTTGTTTTCGGTTCTCTTACTGCCGGAGGAGAGGCACCCGAAGAAAAAAAGCTGCCATGCGGACGTGGTTGCTAAAAAATGGACGCAGTCTGCCAGAACCTTAACGCTGAATCTGTCAAAAACGATATCATCTTCGAATATGAGCATGGTGCGTGCATCGGATCGGATTCCCTTGCGCATGCACTTCATGTGGGATTCATGGATCCCCTGTTCATTGTCGGTTGGGTGTTTTGTTACAATGACAAACTCGACCCTGTCCGCCAAACCGACGCTGCCGAACTGTTTCCGGGCCTCGTGACGCCGGTCTGCGCGCTCATCCAGCGAGATGCAATAGATCTTGTCAAAAAAGGCCCACGGGCTGGCTGGTGATGAGGCTCCTGCTTCTTTTTCCACGGTGGGCACAACCCCGTTCAGTTCGCAAATTACCCCGGAAAGGTGAAGTTCCGGAATTTCACTTATTAAATATTTTAGATGACTTACATAGCAGTTTTAAGGGTGGTTTTCAACCCGCTTTGTAACCACCCAGGTAGATAGATAGACTATCGGTGGATAAACTGAAGGAAAGAACATGCACGATCGCATAAAACCATAGTCGTCTGGATACGTTGACAGGTGATTGTGTTATGGGGATCATTATTGCCCTTCAGCCTTCAGTCTTCAGCCTAAACACCTGCGAAGCTACACGAAGCTACCTTTACACTTGATCGCCGATTCCAGTATGGCATATGATCAACGCAACTACTCAGGTAGATAGGCTGAAGACTGAAGGCTTTCAGGGACAAACCCTGCGTGATCACCCAAGACTTCGGGCATTTGAGTCGGCGATTGAACCAAAGCTCGTAGAAACCGAGAAGGTCTTGAATGGCTTGATTCGTGCTTTGCGAGATGTCTTATAGCCTTCAGCCTAAACACCTGGGCAGTTACCACCGATCATCGTAAATGAATCAGCGTCGGCGCGCAGGGATGAGCACGGGGAAATGATATCACGGATTGTCACCAGAATCGGGAACACCCATTTCGTGCGCAACGCTATCGCTGAAAAAGCGGATCTGACCGCTTTTCAGCAAAAGCCGTCCGCCAGGATCCTGTTGGGCGTTTTTCTCATCGCCTTCAGCTACATCATCGGATGGCCGGCCGTCGGTGCGTTGGCGGCCCTGGCCATCTATCTTGAGGAACCGCTGGTGGTGATTGTCGGGGGGCCGCTGACGTACGGCCTTTCGCATTTGGTTTTTCTGGCGGGAATGGTTCTGGCCGGAGCTAAATATTCAGCGATATTTTTACGGTGGGCGACACGGGTCGTTATGGAAAAATTGATGCAGAAATATACGTGACATGGGTGTCAATAAATGCAGAATCCAGCCCCTCTTATTGTTCCGGTATCAGTTTGATCTTAAAATTTCCGGTTGCCGTCGATGCGATTTAAAAAAATCCCAGATGGTTTCGGCGGCGTCAAAATTTCTTAGCGGATCCCCTTCCGCCAAGGCTGCCGTAAAATAGCTGCCCGGCCAGACATGGCCCCAATCCCTGATCAGATAGAGGGCGACGTCGGCCTTGTCTTTACAATCCACCCACGACGTCAGCAGAACACTTCCGGCATTCAACTCCTTGCTGACGACCCGGGGGCTGCACCCATTGCGGGTGACCCAAAATTGAACCGATTTCTCAACAGACCAGTACGAGCGGGTTCCTCCCCTGTGGCGGCTGACTCCCCCCTCATAGGAAACGTCATCGTCCGACAGGCCATGAAACACGATGATGGGAATCGGCCGAACGGGTTCCGGAATGCGCCATTCCGGAAGGTCTTCTGAAGGCCTGCCGCCGATGGATGCAGCCATGGGGGCAGCCGCCGCCAAAAGATCACCTCGCTCCGCTGCAAAACGATACGTCAGCATACCGCCATTGGAAAACCCCACCATATAGATGCGGTCACGATCAACCTTAAAGCGGCCGCCCACATCCGCAATGGTTGCGGCCACAAATCCCACATCGTCGACCTGATCGTCTGCGGCTTTTCCGCAGCAGTGTCCGGCGTTCCAATGCTGCAGGAACCCCAGGATGCCCATCCCATTGGGATACAGGACCATAAACCCTTCCCGGTCCGCCAGTTGACTGAAACGAGAGAATTTTTCCATACCCTCAGCCGTGTCGAAAGCCCCGTGGATGACGACGACCAAGGGCAGCGGGGTTTCCGGTTTATAGCCGGATGGGATATGGACAAGATAGGTACGACGAAATCCGTTGATGCGGATATCCACGGTGTTTTTGTAAGTTTTGCCGCCCTCAACATGATCCTTAGACAAAGAGGTTGCACACCCAGCCTGGAAAAGGCTCAGGATGAACAGAAAAATGAGAGTCCGCCACATGTTAACCATGGTACCCTCCACGGGAACTGCGCTGATCGCTTAACAGGGTGTTGAAAGACCGCGCCTAAGGCCGTGGTCCGGCGTTGTGCGGCTTTTGTAAATGCTCACATGGAATCGGCTGGAAGCTGGAAGCTCGAAGCTGGAAGCCTGGTTGACCGGGTCTGAAATTGTTTTAAGCCTCGAGCCTCAAGCCTCAAGCCTCTTGCCTCAAGCTAACCGTCATGGCTGATGGCCTGATGCTTGTTTTTGAACACCCTGTAAATAATTACAGGACACGATCTCAGAAGCAATTTCACAACCGACACACCAGCGTAAAAACATGCTGTCCCACCGCAGCATGCACCGCAGTACACGGGTCTTGGTCGTCAATTTGAAACCTGCTCTCAGCAGAACCAATACTTCGAACCTGAACGCGATGCCACGCATCGGTCAGGGTGATGTCGAGGGCCTTGGTCACCGCTTCTTTAATCGACCAAATCCTGACGGAGGTTTCGATCTCACCGAGTCGCGACTCCCGCCCCAGGGCTTCTTCCTGCGCACTCATGAAAAAGGACCGAGATTTCAACACCCGCTCGGACATTTTTTCCACGTCGACCCCCACCCGCCCGGTGCAAGCCACTGCCACGGCGAACCGGTCGTCATGCGAGACCGAGCATGCATACGCAGAACGCCCGTCGGTCAGAGGGCAGCAAGGGCTCGGTTTGTCTGCGTAAACGGTGGTGATGTCCCGGGGATCGGTTTCAGTGTCATTGCCGGAGAGGATTCTGGAAAGCCGCTTACACGCCAGGCGCGCCGCAAGGAAACTTCTCCTGCGCCGGTCGCTCATGTTTTCAAAGCGCTTGCTCTCATCCGCCGACAGCACCTTGTCGGCAAAAGGCGCTACGGTTGTCAACTCGATCACCGTCAAGGCGTCACACCCGGCAGCCATCAGGCCCGTTGTCTGATCCGCCGCCGCCGGGATGTTAATCCATTGAGGGGGGAGCCGCTTCCCACCGCTGACATCTTTCATGCGAACTCCGGAACAGGCCACGAATAGGCACCCGTCACGGCCATAAATTCGCAGATCGAAAATCAGCAGGCCCGAATCGGTCCGGACATGCATCACGTGCGCAAAATAGGTTTCGCCGGGGCGGGTCGGAGCGTATACCCTGCATCGGTCCATGCCAACCGGGAAGGCGACGATCCCGGCAAAACGCTGCCCCCAGACGCAGGCGGCATGAAAGGCCGCATCGAGGGCAAACGGGGACCCGAGTTGTTGCGATGCTGACGCGCCCGCCTCGCCCGCCGGAGTCCTGATTTCTGCAATGGCACTTTGACCGGCGACGTGCAGCAGCGCCACGTTGCGATAGGACGGTCCGAAAGGAATAAGGTCCGGGTAGATTTTATCAGCCTGAACGGAAAAACAGACCCCCTCCAGCGATGCTGCCAGATCCAATGCAAGCGTCGGTATCAGCGGCGCTTGTTGGGGGAATATCAAAGCGGCATGCGCCTTGACTCTTGATAGGGCCGCTTTTTTCGATTGTGTTCGCGTCGTCAGCACGGCTTTGACATCGCCGTTCTCATAGACCGAGATGTCGCAGAATGCCGATAGTCGATCGGCGTCAGGTGCAAGGTATAAGAATTTGTCGAACTGCAACCCGGTCATGGCGGTCACATCGGTTACCGGACGAAAGCGTTTGACCGCTTGCGCCAGGATTTCCAAGGCTTCCACAGCGGGCAACACGGCCCGGCCGTCAACGCAATGATCATTCAAATAGGGTCGGGTCGGAATATCGAGCGGTACGCGCGCGGATTCGGTTATTCCGGGAAAATCTTCCATAAATAGGCCGTTTTTTCATCTACTTCCACTGGAGTCTTCTTGGCATTGACAGCACAATGCCGCGTAAATCCCTTGCAGGCGATCTCTTGCGTCTGCTCGTGCGTCACCACATAATCGAAACGAAGCCGCACTCTTTCAAGAAGCGAGGGCCGGGTGTAGATACACACGGCGTCATCGTAGTAGACCGGGCTGAAATAGCTGACTTCGATTTGTATGATCGGATAGATGTAGCCGCTCTCCTCGATCTCCTTGTAAGAGTAAGCTGTTTCGCGCATCAGAGAGGCCCGTCCGAATTCGAAATAGCGCAGGAAATTGGCGTGGTAAACCACCTGGGAACGGTCGGTATCCGCATAGAGGGTCCTGAGCCTGGAACAGTGCCATACGAGCCCCTCGGTTTCATCCCTGACATATGGTTTGCCGCTGTCAAGCGCTACAGGGACAAACGGTTTCGGTCTCATATCAAACTCCTCTGAACACGATGCAACAGTTGGTGCCGCCGAAACCGAACGAATTGGACAAGAAGAACTCGTACCGATGCCGGCGGGCGAAATGCGGGACCACGTCCACATCTTCCAGTTCAGGGTCGGGAATATGGTTCACCGTCGGCAGTATCAGCCCCTGCTGCATCGCCTCGATCCCCAGCGCAGCCTCGATCGCGGCCGAAGCCCCCAGGGTGTGTCCGATCTGGGACTTGTTCGAAGATACCGGTATGTTCGCCAGGTTTTTGCCGAACACCTCTCGCAGACACTCGATTTCGATTTTGTCGCCCTTCGGGGTCGATGTGCCATGCGCGTTGACATAAGCGATGTCTGCCGGTGCCAAGCCGGCGTCGCTGATCGCTTCATGGATGGCCCGGATAATCGTCTTGGCATTGGGCAATGTAAAGTGATGGGCATCCGAGGTCCATCCGATTCCCATCACTTCGGCTTTCGGCGTCAAGCCGAGCGCCGATAGCTTCTCTTCGGCGGCCAGGACCAGCACCCCCGCCCCTTCGGAAAGCACGATGCCTCTTCGGTCGACGCTGAAGGGGCGGGATGCTTGGGTCGGGTCATTATGGGCACGGTCTTTGGGGCCGACATAAATGCTGGCCAGCATATTGGCGAAGCCCTGAATGATTTCAGGCAGCAGGCAATAGTCAACGCCGCCGACAAGGGCAAAGTCGCAATCACCGTCCCGGATCATCCTGGCACCGATACCGATGGCGTGGTTTCCGGAGGCACACGCCCCCTGGGGAGAAAATATCGGCCCGGTAAAGCCCGTCAGGATGCCGGCCTTGCTGGAAGGAAGATTGGCGCAGAGGTTGGGCAACAGATAGGGGCTGACCTTCATCGGCCCCCGATTCACATAGTTGTCCATGGCGACCCGAAAGGCATCCGTGCCGTTCAAGGCGGATCCGATCAGGCAGGCGGTCCTCGGGCCGGTGTCATGGTTGATTTCCAGCCCCGAACGAAGCAGGGCCTCCTTGCAGACGGCCATGGTCAGGAACACATAGCCGGCGTTCCAGTTGTAGGCCTCTCGCGCGGCCATGAAATCAAGCGCCATCGGATCCCAGTCCGGAATCTCCCCCACGATGGCAGAACCCGAATCCATCCGGAACCGGGTCAGCCTCCTGAAGCCCGCTTCTCCGTTCACCGCCCGCTGCCAGGTCGTGTCAAACGTCTTGCCCAATGGGGTGGCCGCGCCGTACCCCA
>JBFYWS010000403.1:0-5273 GCA_041310935.1 Desulfobacteraceae bacterium
GTTTCCTCAAATCCCCTGCCCTTGCCCGTCAGCAGGGTCTTGAAATCCGGGTGGTCCACCAGTTCGTCCAGTTTTTCCCGCAGGCGGCCGACCTCCTCCAGGCTTTCGAAATTCAACGTCAGCGTGAAGCGCGTCCCCTCAAAATCCCTGGGCGGCGCCAGCTGCAGGTTCTCGCCGAGCGCCAGGCGCTGCCGCCGGGAATGAAACCTGTCTTCGGCCGCGACCCGTGCCGGGAAACGGCGCTGCCGGAGCAGATTGCGAATGCGCTGGGTCTTCTGGTTGCGGTCCCGGTCCTGCGCCTCCAGCAGGCGCGACAGCCGCTCCTCGGAAAGGACGCCCATGGGGTCGATCCCTTCGCGGCGTGCGATCTCCGCAACCAGGGTGACGATTTCCCTCTGCTTGTTCAAGCTGGTTTTAAGCTCACGAAACAGACGGGCAAAGGCGACGGCAAGCCCCTCTTCCATGCGGCCGATCTCGCACGCCATGGCAAAGGAAACCGCCTCCTCCAGCACGGCGTCCTGGACCTCCGCCGGCAGTCGGCACAGTGTCTTCAGCCGGGCGGCCATGCCTGCATGGGTCGGCAGGCCGAGGGCCGCTGTGTCCTCCGGCGGGGCCTGCCCGCCGGGGGCATACTGATCGAGCAGCCGCAGGGCCCGGGAGATCTCGATGAGGTTCAGCGGCCGCTCGAGCGAATTCGCGGCGATGGCCTTGAGGGCACAACCATACGGGGAGGCCTTATGGAGAACCTGCGCGCGAATCGAATCCCATCCCAATCCCCGGCAGGCCGCTATTCGCCGAAACCCGCTCACGATGACGAAGCCGGAGGCACCGGGGAGCATCAGCGGCTCGGCCTGCAAGCCGAGCCGGCCGATGGAGATGAGCAGGTCGTCGCTGTCGCGGCGGGTGGTGATGCGGAAACGCTCATCCCGCGGGTCGATTTCCGCCAGGGGGATGAGCCGGGTGCACTCCTCGGTCACCCCCCCATCAGAGGCCATGGCTGCTGCCGCTCAATTGCGTGAGCGCTTCGAGGTATTTCAGCCGAGTGTTGCGGATGACCTCCTCGGGCAGCGGCGGCGGCGGCGGGGTTTTGTTCCAGCGGGTGGACACCAGGTAATCGCGCATGTACTGCTTGTCATAGCTCTGCTGGGCGCCGCCGGGGGTGTAGGAGGCTTTCGGCCAGAACCGCGATGAGTCCGGGGTCAGCAGTTCGTCGATCAGGATCAACTGGTCACCCACGAGACCGAATTCGAACTTGGTGTCGGCGATGATGATGCCCTTGGTTTCGGCAAAGGCCGCACCCTTTTGATAGATCCTCAGGGTCAAATCGCGCACACGCTCAGCCAATTCCCGGCCGATGCGCTTCTGCGCTTCTTCAAAATCGATGTTGATGTCGTGCATCCCGACCTCTTCCTTGGTGGCCGGGGTGAAAATGGTTTCCGGCAGCCGGTCGGATTCCTTCAGCCCGGCCGGCAGCTTGATCCCGCAGACCTCTCCGGACGTCTGGTACGAGCTCCACCCGGAACCGGAGATGTAGCCCCGGGCCACGCATTCGATGGGCAGCGGTACCGCTTTCTTGACCAGCAGGCTGCGGCCTTGCAACACCTGGGCGTAAGGCCGGCAGCTCTTGGGAAAATCGTCCACGTTGCTGGTGACCACGTGGTTGGCGACGACCGGCTTCATCAGCTCGAACCAGAAAAGAGAGATCTGGGTCAGGATGATGCCCTTGTCGGGTATGGGCTCGGTCATGACCACGTCGAAGGCCGAGATGCGGTCGCTGGCCACCATCAGCAAGTGCTCGCCCAGGTCGTACATGTCCCGGACCTTCCCGCGCTTCACCAGTTGCAGGCCCGCAAATTCCGTTTGGCGGATCGGTTGTTTCATGCCGTGGTCTCTCCTTAAAAAAAATACCGGCCGCGCGTGGGCGGCCGGCGCGTGCGTTCTATTTGCCCAGGGAGTCGAGATACTCCTTCAGGGCGTGCCGCGCCGTTTCATCCAAGTCGGTGAACTCGACCCCGATCTCGTACACACCGGCTCCGGTCGATCGGATGTGGGCCGGCCGCCCCTTGATATCCACCAGGCGCTCCTTGAAACCGACGCTCAGAATGACCGTGTGTTTGGCTTCGATCGGGAAGTGGGTTTCGAGCAGGATTCCCGCTTCGGAGACGTTCAACGTCCGGCCCATGCCCTGCTTGATCACATGTTGATCCTCGTCCAGGCAGATATAAGACAGGTTGAGGGCATCGACGCGTGGGTGTTTGCGTTTCTCATTCATATTCATATGGCCGCACTCCCCTCCCGGATCCTCCGTTCTCAGCTCAGCCCGGACTTGTTAAACAGATTGATAGATACCAAGGTCGTCGCCGAGATGCAAGCGGCGAGGTGCTCGATGATGTGCCTCAAGGTGGCGGACAGGCGTTGCTGCGCCTCTTCCAAGGCCAGGATGTCGACGACCGCGAGCTTCAGGTCGCCTGAGGAAAACACAGCCGCCGCATGGGGTTCGTGGCCGAGCGTCAGAAATGGGATGTTTCCGAAAAAATCCCCCTTCTGGAGATGGGCCAGCGGCAGGTAGCCCGACTCGGTGCTGCGCGCCACGACTACTTCGCCCTCACGAATCTGGAAGAGCCGATCTTCGTTCTGGCCCTCCTTGAGGGCGACCTTCTTGTCCTGGATCAGTTTCAGGAACGACCCGTTGCGCATGTGGGTTTCGGCGGCGATATGGGTCACGAACCGGAGCCGGTTGTCCAGGCTCTTGATCAGGCCCTTGAACTCGATGGGGAGGTTGACGATTTCAGCGGTCAGTTGCTGGGAGTTGAGCATGCCGAGCTGGATGTTTCCCGATGCAACCACCGTGGTGCCGCGCACATTGTCGCCGCTGAGCAGGGCGGCAACGCTGCCCAGAAACGCGCCGTCTCCGACCCTCAGCAGCCGAAGCGGCCCGCTGGGCGTCGTTTTGATGATTTCCGCCGCCCCTTCCAGAATCACCCAGATCCAGTCCCCGTGGGCGCCTTCGTGGACGATCTCGTCCCCGTCGTAGAAACTCTCCTCGTCCACCACATACGAGTAGTCGACCAGAGGGCCCTTGATCAGGGGAGGCAGATCGGCCCTCCGGGGAGGAGTGCTGGGCGGCGGGGTCTCGGTTTTTTCGATAACCGCACCAGGGGCCGGTCCTAGCTTTTCGATCTTGCCTTCGTCGAGCAGCCGGAGCCCGTCCAGGATGATCTCCATCCGGCCTTTGTTGATGGTTTTCGTGCAGTTGACGGGCCCCAGCGAAAATTCAAAGCGCCCATCGCTCCAGCCGAACAGGCCGAACAGCGCCTCGATGCCTGAAAGGGTGGCCGTCGAGGCGTTCACGGGGTTGCCATTTTCGATGGAGATCACGCCGGGCGCGGGCGTGAAATCGCTGATGATCTTGAGCGTTCCGGTAGAACCGCTGCCGCCGATGATCTGGAGCAGTTCACCCAGGTTCAAAAAGCTCAATCTTCCCGATAGGTCGACGTTTGCAGACATGCCGTGAACGGGTGCTAGAAGTTCAGTTCTTGTTGCAGTGCCCGCAGCACCAGCCGCAAACACTCCTGAAGCGACTTGCCGACTCCCGGGCCCTTCAAGGCCGCAGCGGGAACGGCGGGGACTTTGAGCTGTCGGTTGAGCTCGCTGCCCATCTGTTCAAGCGACATCAACGGGATGCCGGCTTCCGCAAGGTCGCGTTTATTGAACTGCATGACCAGGGGGACCTTGAATATGTTCAGGTTGAAATCGCGCAGGTTCTGCTGCAAGTCCTTGAGTGCCAGCATGTTCTGCTCGCGCCGAACCTCCAGCGAATCCGCCACGAACACCACCCCGTCCGCGCCGCGCAAAACGAGTTTGCGGGTGGAGGAGTAACGCACCTGACCGGGGACGGTATACAATTGGACCCGCACGTCGCAGCCCTTCAGTTTGCCGATCTCCAGGGGCAGAAAATCGAAAAAAAGGGTGCGGTCCCCTTCGGTGTCGATGGAGATCATCTCCCCTTTGACGTTTTGGGTGAAGGTCTTGTGGATGTATTCGAGATTGGTGGTCTTTCCGCACCGCGCAGGGCCGTAATAGACGATCTTGCACTCGATCTGCCGCTTTTTCAGATTGACTACCGCCATGGTTTCAAGCCTTCAGGATTTCAATAGAATATCATAGCACAGGGTTCAACGGCGGCAAAGCGAAATTACCGGTGCTGAGCCGGTGTTGCGGGGCCACTCCATACCCATTGACGCCCGTCACGCCCCGCTACCTACCCTATTCCCGGTGGCACTGTCAACTCGTGAAATTTGTTGACAATGACGCGGGATATGTTAACGAGTGTCCATCCATAAACGGCATCTTTCGGCCCATGCCGGCGTTCTCGCTCCTCGCACTCCTCGGCGTAGACGGACTACGCCTGCGGCGTGCGAAATCGCTGCGGCCTTGGCCTGAACCGAAATCTACCATTTCTGGACGGACACGAACGAGATAATTTCATCGAATTTCAGTCGATCCACGGTGTTTTTTGAGTGCAACCTCTCATCTACCTCATCATGCAAGGAGACAACTATGGACAAGAAGGTAACGGTCATTGGTGCAGGCAACGTCGGCGCCACCGCGGCGCAGCGACTGGCTGAAAAAGAACTTTGTGACGTGGTGCTGGTGGACATCATCGAGGGCGTGCCCCAGGGCAAGACGCTCGACCTGGCGCAGGCGGCTCCCATCGAAACGCACGACGCCCACCTGCTCGGTGCCAACACCTACGATGCCACCGCCGGGTCCCACATCGTCATCATCACGGCCGGCATCCCGCGCAAGCCGGGGATGAGCCGTGACGATCTGCTCTCCACCAACGCCGGCATCGTCAAGAAAGTGACCCAGGAAGTCGCATCCCGCTCACCCCAGGCCATCCTCATCATCGTGAGCAACCCCCTCGATGCCATGTGCCATGTGGCGTACGAAGCAAGCGGCTTCCCCGCGCAGCGCGTCATCGGCATGGCCGGGGTGCTCGACTCGGCGCGCTTCCGGGCATTCATCGCCATGGAACTCAACGTGTCCGTGGAAAGCACCCATGCCTTTGTTCTGGGCGGCCACGGTGACACCATGGTCCCCCTGCCCCGCTACTCCACTGTCGCCGGGATCCCCATCACCGAACTCATGTCCCCGGAGCGCATCGCGGCCCTGGTACAGCGGACCCGCAACGGCGGTGCGGAGATCGTCGGCCTGCTCAAGACGGCCAGCGCTTTTTATGCGCCGTCAGCGGCGGCGGTGGAAATGGCGGA
>JBFYWS010000430.1:0-4646 GCA_041310935.1 Desulfobacteraceae bacterium
AGAACACCGCCGTCTGGCCGGGGGTTACGGCGGCCTGGGGCGTGTCGAAAGTGACGACCGCGGCCTGCTCGTCGGCGGGCGTGAGGGTCGAGGCGACCTCCCGGGTGCGGTAGCGCAGCCGTGTGTGAACCCGGGTGGGGCCCCGGGGCGGAGGAGCGATCCAGTTGATTCGCGCCACCCGACACCCTGCTGCGAAGAGGTCCTTCTTGGCACCGACCACCAGACGGTTGCGTTCAATGTCCCGGCACACGACATAGTAGGGCTCTGCCGCCGGGCAGTTGATGCCGCGCCGCTGGCCGATCGTAAACGCGTGCAGCCCCGGGTGCTCGCCGATGAGGTTTCCGGCGATGTCCTCGATCAGGCCGGGCTCAAAGAACTGCTTTCCGCGCCCAGCGATGAAGTCCTTGTAAGAGCCCTCCCGAATGAAACACACGTCCTGGCTTTCCTCCGCTGCAGCGGGCGTGAGCCCGCGGCGGGCCGCGATCGCCCGGACGTCTGTTTTCGTCAAGCCACCCAGGGGGAAAAAGGCCCGGGAGAGCTGCTCCTGGGCCAAGCGGGCCAGAAAGTAGGATTGGTCCTTTTGCGGGTCGGCCCCCTTGTACAGGCGGAATAGGCCGGACGTATCTTCAACCGCGCGGGCATAATGCCCGGTCGCCAGGGCCGCGGCGCCGGCGGCTTGGGCGAACCGCAGCAGCGCCCCGAATTTGATGCGGGGGTTGCAGACGATGCAGGGGTTCGGCGTTTCGCCCGAGAAATAGCCGGCGCTGAAATAGTCCACCACATCGCGTTGAAACTCCTGCCGCAGGTCGACCGTGTGCACCGCGATGCCGAGCTGCCTGCCCACGGCGTGGATGTCCCGCGGCATCGAGCCCGGCTCCGGCGGGGAAGCGTCAGGCGTTTTTTCGAAACCGGTGACGAAGTGGACGGCAAAGACCTCGTGGCCCTGCTCCTGCAGCAGATGGGCGGCGACCATGGAGTCGATGCCGCCGCTGATGGCAACGGCAATCGTGCGGCTCATTCAAAATAAGAGTTCTTGATCGGCCGGGCTTCCATCGCCCGGGGCGGGCAGGCGGGCACGCACAGCTCGCAGACGCTGCATTTTTTCTGGTCGAAGACCACTTCCATTTCCGGGCGCTGGATCGACAGCGCTCCGGTCGGGCACACCGCCGTGCAGGCGCCGCAGTGGGTGCACTTCGCCTGGATGCGCTTGACTTCCTGGGAGGCATTCTGGACCTTGATGCCCTGGTCCTTCAGAAACTTGACGCCGTCGCGAAAGTTCTTCTTGGAGCCCGACAGCTCCAGCACCATCACGCCTTCCTGGCGCGGCAGGATCGTTGCGTTCAGGATGTTGAAAACCAGGTCGAAATCCCGGGTCAAGCGGCAGACGACCGGCGTGTGGGCAATCTCCTGCGAGAAGCGCAGGATTAAAATTTTCGAATACACCTCGTACCTCCCGGGTAACGCACGAAATTTCCTTCCAATTTAACTTCATTTGCGGGTGGTGTCAACATGCGCGCCGCCGCCCGCCGCCTCGCGTGAGAGGGGTCGAGCCCGGCGCCGGGGTCCCCCATCGGTTGAGGTTGAGCGGTTTTTCATTTATAATGATAATAGAACCTAAATTGAGCGATTGTGTCGATTTACATCGAGTCCCGATGGGGTCTGCCGTCCGCATGGGCCGCCGCAATCTTTTCGCCGGCCGTCGCAACGGCAGCATAACCGCTCAGATAGTGCCAGAAAGCCCCGGAAGGCAGTGCCCCACGACAGAGACGGCCGACGCTGCCTGTGAGGAGGTTCTCGAAACCCCGGGGGCGTTGTCGAAGCCTGGGTGTCTTTTGCGGCGGCCCGTGCGGACGGCAGACCCCAGCGGGCCCTTCCGCAGAAACCAAGATTAGAATCGCTCAACTTTGGTAGAAGTTGTTCCAAAACCTCTTGCCAGCAGACCGTCTATGAACCGATTCGCGTATCGCACGACCGGTCTTGCCATCAAGACCCTGTCCAACCTGTCGAAAGCCCGCATTCACCTGCACGGGCAGGACAACATCCCCGGCGGGCCGATCGTATTCGTCATCAACCACTTCACCCGCCTCGAAACCATCCTGATGCCCTACCTCATCAACCGGGCCACCGGACAGACGGTCTGGTCCCTGGGCGATGCGGAGCTATTCCATGGCGCCCTCGACGCCTTTCTCGACGCGATGGGCGTGGTGTCGACCCGGAACCCGGACCGCGACCGGCTGATCGTGAAAACCCTCCTCACCGGCGAGGCCAGCTGGATCATCTTCCCGGAGGGCGGCATGGTGAAGAACATGAAGATCGTCGAAAAGGGGCGCTTCATGATCTCGTGGGCCGCCGGGAAGCAGCCGCCGCACACGGGGGCCGCCACCCTGGCGCTGCGGGCGGAATTTTACCGCGAACGGCTGCGCCGCCTGTCGACATCGGATCCGTCCGAAACCGAGCGCATCCGGAACCTGTTTCAGCTGGGCGCGCTTGAGCCTGCCCTGAACTGCCAGACGAGCATCGTGCCGGTCAACATCACCTACTACCCCGTCCGGGCCCGGGAGAACATCCTGAGCGACATCGCCCACCGTCTGGTGGACAACCTGCCGGAACGGCTGGTCGAAGAGCTCATGACCGAGGGGTCGATGCTGTTGGCCGGAGTCGACATCGATATCCGCTTCGGAAAGCCCATCCCGGTCCACGGCCACCTGCAGCGCCTGGTTATCGTGAGGGACATCGCCGCTGCGTCGCCCATCGGCTTCGACGACCCCATCCATTCGCGCGAGGCCATTCGGCGCGAAGCCGTGAAGCTGATGGAGCAATACATGGCCGCCATCTACGGTATGACCACCGTCAACCACGATCACCTGTTTGCCTCCATCCTGCGGCGGATTCCAGGCATCCGGATACGCCTTGACGACCTGTGCCGCCGGGTGTTCCTGGCGGCTGCTGAACTGCGAAACATGCCGGGTATCCAACTGCACCGCGGCCTTTCCGGGTCTCAGCTCCATCTGGTATGCGATGACCGCCTCGGCATCGTCAAGGATTTCGTCGAGGTCGCCCTGGAAAAAGGCAACCTCTGGAAGACGGAGGATGGCCTGCTCAAAGATCGCAGGAAATTTTCATCACCGTACAGCTTTCATCGCGCCCGGATTGATAACCCCATCGATGTGATGGCCAATGCGGTCGAGCCGCTCAAGGAACTCCAACGCTGCGTGCGCCGAATCGCATGGCTGCCGGCCTTCTGGGTGCGCCGAAGCGTCAGGGAACACCTGCTGCGGGAGGCGGTCGCGGAGTATACGGCCGACTACAAGACTTTTTTTGGTGAAAATGAGT
The DNA here is from genome assembly GCA_041310935.1 of Desulfobacteraceae bacterium. Classification (GTDB taxonomy): domain Bacteria; phylum Desulfobacterota; class Desulfobacteria; order Desulfobacterales; family SpSt-501; genus SpSt-501. Next base: position 3,334 of record JBFYWS010000430.1, read on the forward strand.
CCAAGCCCATGGACGTGGGCATGCCGTTGCTCGTCAAGGGCAAATCGCGCGACCTCGGCGTCGTTCTCTGCCACGGTTACTTGGCCGCCCCGCTCGAGGTGAAGGGGCTGGCCGAATACCTCGGCCGCCAAGGCTACTGGGTCTATGCTCCCCGGCTGAAGGGGCACGGCACGTCGCCCGAAGACCTGTCTATCCGCACCTACCACGACTGGCTCCGGTCCATCGAAGCCGGGTACGCCATCATGAGCAGCATTTGCCGGCGCGTCGTGGCCGGGGGATTTTCAACCGGCGCCGGGCTGGCCCTGCATTTAGCCGCCCGCGTGCCGTCGGTAGCCGGCGTGGTCGCCGTGTCCGCGCCCATGAGCCTGAGGGATTTTACGGCGCGCTTCGCGCCGGCAGTGGACCTGTGGAACCGGATAGTGAACAAAACCAAGAGCTCGGGGCTCAAGATGGAATTCCTGGACAATCACCCGGAAAACCCGCACATCAACTATGTCCGCAACCCGGTGGCCGGTGTGCGCGAGATCGAACGGCTCATGGACGATCTGGAGCCGCGGTTGAGCAAGATCACCGTTCCGGCCCTGCTCCTTCAGGCCAGCGAGGATCCGGTGGTCGATCCCAAGGGGTCCCGCAAGATCTTCGACATGCTCGGCAGCGTGGACAAGCAATTCATCCTATTCAATTTCAACCGTCACGGTATTCTGGTTGGTGATGATACCGCCAGGGTCTATCGCACGATCAGCGATTTTCTGGCCCGCCTCTGAAGACCCGGCCCACGGCCGCTGAACAACTCGCGTCGGCTAAAATATGGCATATCAGATTGAAATAATGACAAAAAGTATGAATTCAGCTGTTTAATTTTTTGACAAACGTGGCGACGTATTGTAGAATTAACAATAATATTCGTAAGATTGCCGATCGGCGGAGTGGGCCGCGCGCCACGCGGCCCCGCCGGTCAGGCCAGGGAAGGGCCAAGAGATTGAGATCGAGCGGGTGCAGGATCGTGTTGCTGTTTCTGTTTGTTTTGATGCTGGGGTGTGTCGAGCACTACAGAGTGGCCGTCACCGTGGACCCCATGGTGCAGAATTGTACTTGCCTCGGCTACCTTTCTGGAATATCCGACATGGGGGCTCCCCAGATAAACCCCAAATTTACCTACGATGCCCAGGAAAGGGTGCTGAGAAAAGCCGACATGATGAATGCCACCCATCTGGTGTGGATCGGTGATTATCCGTTTGCCGCGGCGGCCATGATCTATCGCTGCAGCAATTGAGTCTGGCGCTAAACGTTCATCGGGATACCGGAGAGAATAC
>JBFYWS010000439.1:0-18929 GCA_041310935.1 Desulfobacteraceae bacterium
GGTGCGGCCATGAAAAATTTCAAGCTCATCATTGAATACGACGGCACGAACTACAGCGGCTGGCAGCGGCAGGCCGCAGAGCCCACCGTGCAGGCTGAAATCGAGCAGGCCCTGTCCGCCATGACCCGCTCCGACATCACCCTCATCGGCGCGGGCCGCACCGATGCCGGCGTGCACGCCCTGGGCCAGGCCGCCCACTTCCGCTGCGAGACGCGCCTGGACCCCGAGGCCATCCTCAAAGGCCTCAACAGCCTCCTACCGCCCGACATCGCGATCTGCGACTGCCGCCTGGTTGCCGAGGACTTTCACGCCCGCTTCGCCGCGCAGAGCAAGATCTACCGCTACCGGATCCTGAACCGCGCCGCACGGGCCGCCGTCGGCCGGAATTACAGCTGGTTCATCCACCGGCCGATAGATGTCCGGGCGATGCAGCAGGCGGCGCATTTCATCGTCGGCCGCCACGATTTCAAGGCGTTTGAAAGCTCCGGAAGCCCCCGGGCGCACACCGTCAGGCACGTCATGGCGGCGGAGTGGATCGAGGAGCGCGAGCAGGGCCTGCTCACCTTTCAGATCGAGGCCGACGGATTTCTGCGCTGCATGGTGCGCAACATCGTGGGCACGCTGGTGGCGGTGGGTCTGGGCAGGATCCAACCCGCAGACGTCGCGGCGATCCTGGCGTCCCGGGATCGGCGTCGGGCCGGCGCCACCGCCCCGCCCCAGGGCCTGTTCATGATCGACGTCAAATACTGATGGCTTTGAAGTTGAAGCCCGGCGGAACCGGTGGTATAGGAAACCGCTCGAAGTCGGAAACCGGCTGATCAATTACCTGCACAGGATGAAGGAGAAGCTGCCATGCCAACGATCGACACCATGAGCCCCCCGGAACGCAAAGCCGCCCAGAAGGAGCTGGGGCAGCGTTACCGTGACTATCAATCGCGCCACATCTCCCTGGACATGACCCGCGGCAAACCCTGTCCGGCACAGCTCGACCTGGCCCTGGGCATGCTGGAGGGCGCCGGCGGCCGGCTCTACCGGGCGCAGGACGGCACGGACTGCCGCAACTACGGCGGGCTCGACGGGATCCCCGAAGCCAAGGCACTTTTCGCCGACTACATGGAGGTGACGCCCGCGGAGCTGATCATCGGCGGTAACTCCAGTCTGACCCTGATGCACGACGCGATGGCCTGGGCGGTTCTCTTTGGCGTGGCCGCAGGATCGACACCCTGGGGCCGCCAGGGCAATGTGAAGTTTCTGTGCCCCAGCCCGGGCTACGACCGGCATTTTGCCATCTGCCAACACCTGGGAATCGAGATGATCCCAGTGGCGATGAAGGCGGACGGGCCGGACATGGTGGCCGTGGAGCAGATCGCCGCCGGCGACGCGGCCGTCAAGGGCATCTGGTGCGTCCCCAAATACAGCAACCCCACGGGCGCGGTGTATTCGGACGACGTGGTCGGGCGGCTGGCCGCCCTGCCGGCCAAGGCGCCGGACTTCCGGATCTTCTGGGACAATGCCTACACGGTCCACCACCTGGACGGCGCACCGGCGCGGCTGGCGAGCATCCTCACGGCCTGCCGGAAAAGCGGCCACCCCGACCGGGTGCTCCTCTTCGGCTCCACCTCGAAGATTTCATTTGCCGGCAGCGGCCTGGCGTTCATGGCCGGCAGCCCGGCCAATATGGCCTGGGCTAAAAACCACCTGGGTTTCCAGACCATCGGGCCGGACAAGCTGAGCCAGCTGCGGCATGTCGCGTTCTTCAAAGGCATGGCCGGGGTCCTCACGCACATGCAGAAGCACGCCGCGATCCTGAAGCCCAAGTTCGATGCGGTTCTGGAGGTGCTGGAGCGCGAGCTGGGCGGCAAGGGTGTCGCCGAATGGACGCGGCCCACCGGCGGTTACTTCATCAGTATCGACACGCTACCGGGCTGCGCCCGCCGGGTGGTGCAAATGGCGACGGAAGCCGGGGTCAGCCTCACCCCGGCCGGCGCCCCCTATCCTTACCAGAAGGACCCGCTGGACCGCAACATCCGGATTGCCCCGTCGTTCCCGTCGGTCGCCGACATCCGCGCGGCCATCGAGGTGCTTACGATCTGCATCCAGCTGACGCGCCTGGAGAAACTGGAAGGGAAATAAAGCCTGAGGCGAGCGGTTCTATTTTGGGTTATTGCCGAAGAGCCCGCTGGGGTCTGCCGTCCGCATGGGCCGCCGCAAAAGTCACCCAGGCTTCGCCGACGCCCCAGGGGTTTCGATAACCTCCGCATAGGCAGCGTAGGCCGTCTCTGTCGTGGGGCACTGTTTTCCGGGGCTTTCTGGCGATATCTGAGCGGTTGTTGCTGCCGTTGCGACGGCCGGCGAAGAGATTGCGGCAGCCCATGCGGACGGCAGACCCCGGCGGGACTCAATGGGATTCGACAATACTGCTCAATTTAGGAAAAAAAACCCCGCTCCGGAAGGAGCGGGGTTTTACCGGGACCGTCTTATTTTCCGGCGGCGCGCTTCGAGGCCTTGAGCGGGTTGACCTTCTGCTTGGTGTCCGTCGTGACAGTGGCCGACACGTGGGTTGCCAGGTTGCAGATGCCGTTGCGCCACTTGATGGGCGGTTCCGGACAGGCGTTGCAATACCAACCGGACGAGTGCTCGCCCTGACGGCCGCAGCCGGTGCATTGCTCGATGACTTGGTGACACAGCCCGCCCTTGTACCCACATCCTTTGGCTGTCATGAAGGCACACTCGACTCCTGGTTTGATGCTGGTGCAGCGCATTGGAACCATCCCCTTTCAGTTGCAGTGCAGAATAAAAAGCCGGCGAAACCGGGCTTCTGGATTAATACGCATTTTTGAACCTGGAAAAATACCTCAACACATTTTACTTGTCAACATGAAAGTGTTTCGGGTATGATGATCAGGTTATGGACATGCCGGCGGAAGCGACCAACACAAACATCACGACACTGGGGGATGCCCGGATACCGTCGCCCGTGCACAAGCGCGTTCACGGCACCAACGGTTTCGGCTTCGTATCCGAAGCGGACCGGGTCCTGATCGACGTCACCGTGAACCGGGCCTGTCAAACGCTCGCGGACGGCACCCTGCCGCCGTCCTACGAGCTGGCCGGGCCGCGCGAGCTCATCTACTTCGACCCCAGCAAACTCAAGTGCGCCCTGGTCACCTGTGGGGGGCTCTGCCCGGGGCTGAACGACATCATCCGCTCGATCGTGCTCGAGCTGCATTACGGCTACGGTGTGCGCAACATTTCCGGCGTGCGCTACGGCCTGCGCGGGTTCATTCCCAGTTACGGCTATGACATGCTGGACCTCACCCCGAACGAGGTGGTCAACATCCACGAACGCGGCGGAGTCGTGATCGGATCGAGTCGCGGCCCCCAGGATGTCGAGGAAATCGCGGACACCCTGGAGCGCATGAACATCGGCATCCTCTTCATGATCGGCGGCGGCGGCACCCTGCAGGCGGCCACCCACCTCGCCGACACCGTCCTGCAACGGGGGCTCCGAACCAGCATCGTCGGCGTGCCGAAGACGATCGACAACGACATTTACATGGTGTCGCGCTCCTTCGGGTTCGACACCGCCGTCGAGGTGTCGACCCGCGCGATCGTCAGCGCCAGCAACGAAGCCGAAGGCTACCCCAACGGCATCGGCCTCATCAAACTCATGGGCCGGCACTCCGGGTTCATCGCGGCCACCGCCACCCTGGCACAGCAGGATGTTAATTTTGTGCTGATCCCGGAAGTGGATTTCGATCTCGAGGGCCCCCAGGGACTGCTGCACACCCTGGAGATGCGCCTGGCCGACCGGGGCCATGCCGTCATCGTGGTGGCGGAGGGGGCCGGTCAGAAATTTTTCGAAGGCCAGCCCAAGGAACTGGATTTGTCCGGGAACGTCAAGCTGAAAGACATCGGACTGTTCCTCAAGGAAAAGATTCTCGCCCACTTCACCGAACGCAGCACCCAGATTTCGATCAAGTACATCGACCCCAGCTACATGATCCGCAGTCTACCGGCCAACGCCAACGACCGCGTCTTCTGCAACTTCCTGGGCCGCAATGCCGTGCACGCCGGTATGGCGGGCAAAACAGACCTGCTGATCGGCAACTGCAACAACCACTTCGTGCACGTGCCCATGAAACTGCTGGCCGGCAAGCGCAAGCACGTGGACCCAAAGGGAATGCTGTGGCGCAGCGCGCTCGAAGCCACCGGGCAGCCCTCTCTCAAAAACGAATAATACGTGAATTGAGCGATTCTAATTTTAGCTTTTTCGGCGGCCCATGCGAACGGCAGACCCCAGCGGGACTCGATGCGCATCGACAGAATCGCCTTATTTCGGTAAAAAGAAACAACCGCGGGGCTCCCGAGGTCGTTTCTTTTTATTCAAGCTCGATGAACTTCTTGCCGCGCACTTGCAGGATGTGTAGGGTCTTTTCCACATCGCCGGTCTTATCGAAGCGGCTGAAACCCGTGACACCCGCAAACCCGTCGGAAGCCTTCAGGAAGGCCGCGATGTCGCCGCGGAAGCGGACCCCCGGGCGGCGCATCGTCTCAAGCAGCATCATCGCCGTGTCATAGGCCATGGCCTCCATGAACCCCGGCTTCTCCTGGTAGGCCTCTTCGAAACCGGTGACGAACCGCACGACCCGGGGCTCGGTGCTGCCGCCGAAAAACGCATCGGGCATGATCGCACCCTGCACGTAGGGGTCGGCGTATTTGATCAGGGCCTCCGAGTGCCAGAGATTGGTGCCGAGAAGCTGAATGTCTTTGACATCATGGAAGGCCAGCTGGGGCACGAGCATCCCGGCCTTCTTGGGTTCATCCGGTATGAAAATGGCCTGGAAGTCGAACACCAGCTCCGTGTCCTTATCGTCCGTCTTGCGCCGCCGCGAATCGCCCGATTTGACCGGGGCCCGGTCCGGCCGGGGCTCCTTCGGGACCTCCCGGGCAAACCGAAGCAGCCGCTTGACGGTGGCGGCAAAGTCCACGGCCTCGGGGCTGTAGGCCAGGGCGGTTAAAACCTCCCCGCCCCTGGCGTGGAACTCGTCGCGGAAAAGCCCCATGAAGGTCCGGCCGTAGGTCTCGTCCGGGTAGAGGATGACGGCCCGGGTGATGGAGAGCTTTCCGACGACATAGGCGGCAAGCGAGCGCATCTGCGCCCGGGGGGTGATAAAATTCCGGAAGACATAGTCCCCGATGCCGACCACGTTGTCTTTCTGGACGATGGCGATCATCGGCAGCCCCAGCCGCTGCGCCTCGGGGGCGGCCGCCTCGGCATGCACGATCGGCCCGATGACGGCCGAAACCTTCTCGCGGTCCAGTTCGAGCAGTGCCTGGACGGTCTGCTCCGGGTCGGAGGCGGTATCCTTCACAATGAGATGCACGGCCGGCCCCGTCCCCTGGGAATTGTACTGACTAAGGGCGAGCTCCAGCCCGCGCAGGGCGCGCTGGCCGATGGCCTGGTAGGTGCCGGTCAGCGGCAGCAGCGCTCCCAGCGTGAGCCGCTCGCGCGGACCGGCCTTCTCGATTTCGGCCACCGCCTGCGCCGCACGCTCCGCCCTCTCGTGGGAGGGATAGCGGCGCTGGAACGCCTTGAGCAGGGTGAGCGCCTCGCTGTGGCGCCCCTCGCGGGCCAGGAGCATGCCCGCCTGGTACAGAAGATAGTCCATGGGCAGGCCTTCGTCCTTGCGGCCGGCCAGATCTTTGGCATCCTCGGGGCCCAAGCGCAGGATCGACGCTCTGAGCTTGGCCGCGATGGCCTCCTGCTCCGGCACGGTCGCCATTTGCATGGCACGGGCGTAGGCATCGACCGCGTTCAGGGGGGAATCGAGCGCCATATACGCATCGCCGATCACCGCCAAGGTCCGGAAGCGCTGAGCCGGCGAGCTCATCACCCGCAGGGCGTCCGGGCCGCGGCTGATCACCTCGCTGTACTCCTTGTCCCGATAGAGGGAATAAAGGATCTCCACCATGGCCTCGGGCCGGAATGAGCTCGACGGGTACTCCGAGATCAGCTGCGCATAGGCCAGGCGGCCGCGGGCGGGGCTTCCCAGCAGGCTGTGGATGCTCCCGATTTTCATGAGCGCGGCCGGAGCCAGGGGCTCGTCCGGGTAGCGTGCCAGATAGTCGTTGTAAAGCGTCAGCGCCTCGGCATAAGACTTGGCCGCATACTGCTTTTCGGCCCTCTGGAACAGCTCATCGGCGGCGGCCCGTTGTTTGGGAAATGCGGCGATCCCCGGTCGGGGCCGGGGAGTGCAGGCCGCTCCGATGCAGGCAATCACTAACCCGATGAGAAGCAAGCGTGTGGTATCAATCTTCATGCGGACCTCACAGCACCCGGAAGGCGGGCCGGCACTGCCGCCCGGGACAATTTATTAGAAGCGATCCCCAAAATGCATCTGACAGCCGATGGTCCGCCGCAGGCGGATTGCACACCCCTGAAAAGTGCTCATCCGCCGCAGGCGGACTGCGCTTTTTCATCGGTGGGCGCCTTGCCCTCAGCTGTGACCTGCTATTTTTGAGATGGCTTCTAAGTGCCGCATTAGTGTACACTAGATCTTTAGGTTGTCAAAAAAAATTTCCCGGTCGTGCACCGGGAGAGTCCCCTAAAGTTTTCCCCGAAAAGGCCGATAGGGTAGTGTGAATAATGCCAACTTAACGCAAAGGAGAATGGCCATGAAAGGTCTCACCGGCGCAATCCTGATTGCGGCCATGGTCTTTGCCGGGCCGGCGTTTGCGCAATTCTACAAGTACCTCGACAAACAGGGGGTCGTGCGTTTCACCGACGACATCAATCAGGTTCCCCAAGACCAGCGGGCCGCAGCCCGAAGCTACTCCGAGTCGCAGGTGAGCGAAACGTCCGCCGCGGAAAAGTCCTCGACCGTCAAAGAGGAAAAACCGGCCGCCCCTGAGCCGCCGGAGGCTTCGGCCGCCGTTGGCGCGGGCGAAGATCCGATCGAGGCAGCCCGCGCGCGGCTGGAGGCACAGAAAAAGGAAGTCGAAGCCGAATACCAGGCGCTGGTGAAGGAGAAAGACCGCCTCGCCAAGGAGAAGGAAACTAAAAAGACCCGCGAAGAGACCACCGCCTACAACAAGGAAGTGGAGGCCTTTAACCAACGGGCGGAACGTCTTGAAAAAAAGAACACCGATTTTCGCAAGCTTGCCGAGAGCTACAATGCACTCGTGAATGAGGCGAACGCCAAGGCCGCGGCCGCACCTAAAAAGTAACTTGGGTATAAAGGATTCACAGTTCAGGGTTCAGGGTTCAGGAGTGACCCCGGATGCTCAATGGCTTGGAACGTACCCTTGAGAAGCAGTTGCGCGAACCTGACCGCCGCCGGCCCCAATCGTCCTTGCGCGAGGACGGCGAAAACCATGGCGCCAACCCTCGTGGATTTCCTGAACCGCTGAACCTTGAACCCTGAACCCCGAACCCTGAGACCTGAGCATTTACCCTGAAAAACCTACTATCCTATCGTACGCCCGAAAAAAGCTTGCAGTATCTGCAAAATATCATTATGATATCCCCGTGAAAAATAGGCGCAGGCGATGATGGCCCGCACCGCACGGGGATGTCGTGATCATGACGATTGCTGCAGAATACAGCCTGATACCCTACGAGCCGAGCGGGAATCTGCCGGCCTTCCGCCGCGCGGAGACCATTGCGTATGCAACGGGTGCGCGGAATCCGGCATCCAGGCGCCGTGAACCCCAGCCCGATCCGGTGCTGAGCGACAAACCCCGCCGATCAGCGACCACCTATTCCTTCCACCGCACCATCACGGATTCCCGCGCAGCCGCCACGGGCTTGCGGGTTGACATATTCGTGTAGCAGGTCCCTCTCGGAGGACCGGGACGTTTTGCCCTGCCGGACAAGTGTAAAGGAGGCCGCCCATGCCCGCATCCAAATCCCGCATTCCCAATGGCTTCAAGAAAGCCCTCGCTGTCGGCCGGCCGCCGAACGTCGTCAAGCTCTTTCCGAACTCCAACGCCCTGCTGGTCAGCGGCAAATACATCGACCGCGCCATGCTCGCACGGGGCCAGGCCATCGCCATCGCCGCCAACGGCCGCAATGCGTTCGTCATCCGCGGCGTGTTGAAAGCCGCCCAGCGCGCCAACGCCGCCATCATCATCGAGATTGCCAAATCCGAGGGCGGCGCGGGGGCCTACTGCGCGGTCAACTTCTGGAACATGGCCCGCATCGTGGACGCCTGCTGCAACGAGATGGGCATCACGGTGCCGGTGGCCATCCACGCCGATCACTACGGCATCAAGGGCGCAAAGGACGTCGAGGCCGCCCGGACCGAGATCCCCTCCATGTTCGACGCAGGCATCACGTCGATCGCCATCGACGCCTCCCACCTCCCGGACGATCAGAATCTGCTGGCGAGCATCGAGCTCACCCCCCTCGTCCCCAAGTGGGCCGGCCTCGAGACCGAAGTCGGCGAGATCAAGGGCAAGGAGGGGCTCTCCACGCCGGAGGAGGCCCTTTTCCTGATCCAGGGACTGAACGCCCACGGCATCTACCCGGACTGGATCGCGTTGAACAACGGCACCACCCACGGCATCGAGGCCAGCGACTCCGGCATCCAGGTGGACCTCACCCGGCGCATCCACGAGACGATCGCCCCCTACCGCGTGTCGGGCGCCCAGCACGGTACCTCCGGCAACAGCTCCGAACGGCTGCGGGAGATCGCCGCCCGGACCCGCACCACCAAGGCCAATGTCGCCACCGCGCTGCAGATGATCTCCTGGGGTCTCGAGGTGAACGATTACGGCAACGCCATCCTCGATGCCGGCGGAAACTTCATCAAGGTCAAAGACCAAGGCGTCAGTGAGGCGATGTGGGCGGAGATCGTGGCAGATGCCCAGGCCCGTAGCCTGAAGGCCGGCGATTACAAGAAGCTCAACCTGCCCTTCGAGAACAAGCTCCTGGGCCTGCCCCGGCCGGTCCGGGCGCGCATGGCGAAACGGGTGGAGGCGTTCGTCTACGCCATGATCGTGAATGTCTTCAACGCCCGGGACACGGCGCCGCTCGCCATCGAGGCGATTCTGAAGGCGGGCTCCTACTCCCCGGGCCCGAAGGCCAAACGGATCGAAAAGCCCGCGGACTGGACACCCGCAAAAATCAAGGAGCGCGCGGCCGCTCTCCATGCGGACAAGGGCCCCCAGGGAAACTTCGAGGACTGAAAACGGCGGCAGAGACCCCCGCATCGCTTGCGCCGGTTCCAACCCGCACAAACAACACTCCCCGCAGACCCCTTGCGGGGAGTTCCATTTCCAGTTCCCCAGCCGATAATCCAGTCATAGCCGACTCAACTGCCCGACGTCTTGTGCGATCACGCAGGGTTTGTCCCTGAAAGCCTTCAGTCTTCAGCCTTCCGCCTATCCACCTAAGCTATAATAAATAAATTTATTTCAGAATGTTATAAACTACCCCCCGCACTCGCCTGCATTTTTCCCTAAAGTCCTCCGCGGAAGCTGCCGATAGGAACGTCAGGGAGAAACCGACATGCAGGTCACCAGCTATCAGATGCGCAACGTCCTCGACTGCTTCTGCAAGAAACTGAGCCAGACCCGGGAGCAGGAAAAACCAGAAGGTCCGTTGACCCCGAAGATGACGGGCGAGATGGCCCTGACGCTGGAGGGCAGCCGGAAGGCCACCATGGACAAGATCTCCGAGCAGGTCTTACACAAGATCAATGAAGCAGGGGGGCTTACCCAACCACCCGCGCAGGCATCGGAGGCGCTATTCGGGGGCAACGGCACTGCCGACGACGTGGGCGAGCACGCGGAGACCAGTTTCACGTTCAACGTGATCGATGCCGTCGACCAGAAACGCACCGCTACACTGGCCGTGGGGAACACAACCGCCCTCATCAAGCGGCTGGACCGGCTGGCGCAGGCACAACGATCGAACAAGACGGAGTCGTGGGTTTAAAGGATGCAGCACCCGGCGTTCGCCTCAGGCGGACGCGGTAACGGCGAACGTAACGGGTGAACGCTGTCCGGCACCTGTCCGCAGGAACCGGGCGGCTCAAGAAAGCGCCTGTCGGTTGGCAGAACGCCACCCCGGGCAAAAGGAGGAAGCCATGTTTGGTGCCATTGGAGAATCCGCTGTTCACCAGATACCCAGAGGGGTCGGTTATAGCAGCGGAACGGAACAGGATGCCGTGGTCCAGAAAGCCGAGCAGGTCATACACGCGCGGCCGGTGGAGAACTCGGGCGATTCCGGGAAGCCGAAGGCGGGCAGCCAGGGCGATGATACCCTGACGAACCGCAACCGGCTGGAAGACGGCAAGATCATTGTCGACACATACGACGGGGACGGCCAACTGGTCAAGGTCAGCCCGCCGGGGTATCTGCCTCCTGGAACGAAGGCCTGACTCGGCCGGCTACCAGGTTTTTCTGACGCGGATGCCGCAGCCGTGCAGGTAGGCTTTGATTTCAGAAATCGTGAAGTTGCCGTAGTGCACCATCGAGGCGATGAGGGCGGCGTCCGCCCTCCCCTCGGTGAGCACGTCGCGGAGGTGTTCCGGCTTGCCGGCGCCGCCCGAGGCGATCACCGGGATCGTCACGTGTCCCGAGACCAGGGCCGTGAGGTTTAGCTCGTAGCCTTCGCAGGTCCCGTCCGCATCAATCGAGTTGAGGCAGATCTCACCCGCCCCGAGTTCCTGCGCCCGCTGCGCCCACGCGAGGGCGTCGATTCCCATGGCCGTCCGGCCGCCGTCGATCACCACTTCGTAGCCCGAGGGAATTTCCGGCCGCACGCCCACGTGTTTCACATCCATCCCCAGCACGATGCACTGGCGGCCGAAGGCCTCGGCCCCGCGGGCGATGATCTCGGGGTCGCGCACGGCCGCGGAGTTGACACTGATCTTTTCGGCCCCGGCCAGCAGCACGGCCCGCATGTCTTCCACGCCGCGGATCCCGCCGCCCACCGAAAACGGGATGAAGATGGTCTCAGCGACCCGGCGCACGACGTCGATCATGATGTTGCGCCGTTCGTGGGAGGCGGTGATGTCGTAGAAGACAATCTCGTCGGCCCCCTGCTCGTAGTAAAACCGGGCCATGTCGACCGGGTCGCCGATGTCGACATTTTCCTGGAAGCGGATGCCCTTGGTGGTTTTACCGTCACGAACGTCCAGGCAGGGGATGATGCGTTTGCTCAGCATGGCGGGTTCCTAAACGGCCGGGTTCCAGATGCAGAAGTTGGCGAGCATGCGCAGGCCCGGCCGCCCGCTCTTCTCCAAGTGAAACTGGGTGGCCGCGAGGTTGCGCCACCCGAGCACCGATGCAAAGCGGATGCCGTACTCCGTGGTGGCCATGACGTGAGCCGCATCGTCCGGCACGGGGTAATAGCTGTGCACGAAATAAAACTCGTCCTGCGGGTCGATTCCCGCCGTCAGCGGGTGGGAGGCGCACACCCGGATGCGGTTCCATCCCATGTGAGGGATCTTGAGCATCCGGTCGTCAGCGTCACGCAGCCGCACCGGAAATGCGGTGACCCGGCCGGCGATGATTCCGAGGCAGCGCGTGTCGTTTTCCTCGCTGCACCCCATGATCACCTGGGTGCCGAGGCAGATGCCGAGCATCGGCTTGCCGGCGGCGAACTGCTCGACGAGCACGGCGTCGAGACCCGCGCGCTTCAGGCTGTCCATGGCGGCCCCCGCCGCACCGACGCCGGGGAAAATGATGCGCTCCGCCGCCCGGATGGCACCGGCGTCGGCGGTGACGGTGCAGGCAAACCCGAGGTGCGCCACCGCCCGCGCGACACTGGCGAGGTTGCCGGCATTGTAGTCGACGATGGCAATCATGGGGATACGCTCACACGCTCACCTTGATCGATTCCCACATGCGATCTTTCTCGCTCTGCGGGACGGATTCCAACTCCCGGCCGCTGTCGCCAATAACCTGCTCCATCTGCCGGAACCGTTTTTCGAACTTTCGGGCCGCACCCGCGAGGGCCGTCTCGGGATAAACCCCGGCGAAGCGGCCGACGTTTACCAGGGTAAACAGCACGTCGCCGAATTCCTCGCAGACCTCTTCCGGCATGCCGCGCGAGAGCGCCTCCCGGAACTCGGCCACCTCTTCGCCCAGCTTGGCCAGCACACCGTCCATGTCCTGCCAGTCGAACCGGGCGCGCGCCGCCCGTTCGGAGACCGCAAAGGCCCGCATCAGGGAGGGCATGCTCGCCGGCAGGTTGTCGAGGACCGATTGACGCTGATGATTGTTTTTCTCGCCCTGCTTGATGCGCTGCCAGTTCCGCACGACCTCGTCGCTGTCGGCGACCGTCGTCGACCCGAACACGTGGGGGTGGCGCCGGGTCATTTTGTTCGAAATCGCCCGGCAGACGTCCGCCAGGGTGAAGGCACCCGCCTCCGCGTGCATCTGGGCAATAAAGAGCACATGAAACAGGACGTCGCCCAGCTCCTCGCAGACGTTTTCGGCCGCATCGGATGCAACGGCATCGGCGAGTTCATAGGTCTCTTCGAGCAGGTACCGCACCATGGAACGGGCCGTCTGCTCCCGGTCCCAGGGGCACCCGTCCGGCCCCCGCAACCGTTCGACGATGCGGAGCAGATCGGCCATCGCGAGCGGCAGAGGGCTCAGTTCGGGATCTTCCACTCTTTTTTCAACTCCCCTAATTTCGCCGCGAAGTCGCGCTTGAGGTCGCTGGAGACCACGATCGCCAGCTGTTCCGAAACCATGGACACGTAGGGGGCGCAGGCGGAGTCCTTGATTAGAGAGGCGCCCTTGGGCAGGAAAGCGGTCAGCATCAGGAACAGCACCGAGACGATCAGAGCACCCTTGGCCAGGCCGAAGACGACGCCGCCCAGCCGATCCAGCCACCCCAGAAAAACGATCTTCAGCAGATATTTGAGAACCATCGCAATCACGTTCACGACGACGAGCACGCCGCAGAAAATGATCAGAAAGGCCAGAATGTTGCGGTAAGCCGGGTTTGCGACCACGCCGGTGAGATAATGGGCCACGACGGCATAATAGGAGTAGGCGGCGAAGAAACCGCCGAGGACCCCGATGATCGAGGAGACCTCTTTGACCAGGCCCCGGAAGAGGCCCCGGATCAGGCTGTATCCCAAAATGACCGCAACGATGATGTCGAACGCGTTCATGCGTGCCCCCATCCCGGCCGCGCCCCCGAAGCGGGGCCGCGGGGCTTTCGCCCGGCACCGGTATTGCTGAACTAACAAAGCCGGCCCGTTGGAGTCAAGGTAAAAAATCAGTTGGCGATTGCATTCGCCGCCGCCAATGTGATAATAATATCCGGTCAAGCACCCGGCGCCGGATATGTTTGGCACGCAATCAACCGTATGAGCGACCATCACACCCTCACTCTCCCGTTTGCGGAAAACGACCTGGCCCGACACCTGTTCGGCGAGCACAACTGCCACCTGCAGCGGCTCGCGAACATCCTCGATCTGCGCGTGAACGCCCGGGGCAGCACGGTGTTTGTCGAAGGCGAGCGCTACGCCGCCGAACTGGCCCAGAACCTGCTGAACCAGCTCTACGATCTATTGAAGGAAGGCTACCCCATCCATGCCAACGACATCGACTATGCCGCGCGGATGCTGAGCCGGGATCACCGCATCCAGCTGAAGGACATCTTCCTGGACACGGTGTACGTCACCACCAAAAAGGGTGCGGTCACCCCCAAGAGCCCGGCGCAAAAGGAATACATCGAAGCGATCCGCCACCACGACATCGTTTTCGGCATCGGGCCGGCCGGCACCGGAAAAACCTACCTCGCCATGGCCATGGCGATCGCGGCTTTCAGCAAGGGCCAGGTGAGCCGGATCATCCTGACGCGGCCGGCGGTGGAGGCGGGCGAGACGCTGGGGTTTCTGCCCGGGGATCTCGCCGAAAAAGTGGACCCCTACCTGCGCCCCCTCTACGACGCACTGCACGACATGATGCGTTTCGAGAAGGTGTCCGCGCTGATGGAGAAGGGCGTCATCGAGGTAGCCCCCATCGCCTTCATGCGCGGCCGGACCCTGAACGATTCGTTCATCATCCTGGACGAGGCCCAGAACACGACCTCCGAGCAGATGAAGATGTTCCTGACGCGCATCGGCTTCAACTCCAAGGCGGTCATCACCGGGGACATCACCCAGATCGACCTCCCGCCGGAGCGGATGTCGGGACTGATCGAAACCAAGAACATCCTGCAGGGGATCGAGGGCATCCGCTTCGTGTTTTTCAGCAAGCAGGATGTGGTGCGGCACAAGCTGGTGCAGGAGATCATCCGCGCCTACGAGGAACTCGACGAGCGCAAACGCGGAACCCAGGCCGACCCGCACCCTGCCTGATCCCGCACCGGAGGAGGCCTACGGTTATGCCCCATCGCACCCTTGCCCGCCGGCATCACGCCGCACACCCGGCCCGGACCCGTGGAGCGCCATGAACACCGCCCGACACCAGACCCGCCATGCGCTTCTCAGGCAGCCCCTGTTCCGCTTCCGCCTGATCGTGCTGATCGCCGTGACGGCCCTCTTCACGCTGATGCTCTACCCGAACCTCATGGTCACGAAGCTTGCTTACATGGCCGGCGACGTCGCCGAGAAAGACATCAAGGCCCCGAAGGACTTTCTGGTCGAAGACCAGACGGCGACCGACATCAAGCGGCTGCAGGCCGTTCAGGATGTCCTCACGGTCTACGACAACGACCCCGACCTCGCCAACCGCCTCGTGCAGATGGTGGACGCAGCGTTTGCCGACATGCGCGCCCTGCGGCTGGCAGCGGCCGAAAGCCGCGGCCCCGCCCGCAGCGCGGCGGCAACCCCGTCGGCGGAGGATACGCGCACGGGCCTTGCGACCTCGGCCGAGGAGGCCCGCAAGGTGTTCGAGGACAAGCTCGGCATCCGCGTCGGCAAGGGCGCGTTCCTGGCGCTGGAGGCCGAGGGGTTCTCTAAACGCATTGCGGAGGCCATCGGGGAGGTCCTGCAGAAGACCCTGGAAAGCGGTATCGTCGCCAGCAAAGATGTCATGCTTAAGGACTTCGAAAAAGGGATCATCCTGCGGGAGGTCCGGACAAAGGACGAACGGGTCGTCCGCGACGCCCGGCAATTTTACGGCCTGGACCAGGCCAAGGCCCTCGTGCGCAGCATCGGCCAGCCGGCGCTGCGGGACCTGGACTACGCCATGGCCAACCTCGTGGTGGATCTGTCCCAGCGGCTGATCCAGCCGAACATCACCCTCAACCGCAACGAAACCGAGGATCGCAAACACCGGGCCGCAGCGGAGATCAAGCCGGTGCTCTACCGGGTCAAGGCGGGGGAGATGCTGCTGCGGGAAGGCGAGCGGGTCGCGGACCTGCACATGCTCAAACTGAAGGCCCTGGAATCCCAGACCAAACCGGAGCAGTTCTTCCTCAACACGCTGGGCGCGGCCGCGGTGATATTCAGCCTCATCGCCGTCACCTATCTGCTCTTCATCGAGCGCGGGCTGCGCCAGTCCCAGACACCGGCCAAGGACATCCTCCTGATGGCCTGCATGTTCCTCTTTTTTCAGCTCCTCGCCCAGGCGCTGAGCTCCTTCCTGGAGCTGGTCCTCCGGAACTCGCCACACGCCATCCCGGTGTGGACCGCGGTCTTCGCCGTCCCGCTCGTGGCCGCACCGATGACCATCTGCGTGTTCCTGGGGCTGCCGGCCGCACTCCCGTTTGCCGTCGTAACGGCCTTCGGTGCGGCTCTCGCCCTCGGCAACAGCCTGCCGATGTGCATCTATTACCTTGTCACCGGCAGCATGGGGGCCTACTGGATCCGCAACTGCCGCGAACGCAAGGTCTTCGTCACGGCGGGCGCGAAGACCGGCCTGCTGAGCGTCATATTAGCCGCCGCCGCGGGATGTTTCCTGCAGGACGTTTCATGGACAGGGCTGCTCTGGGGCTCGCTGTTCGCCTTTCTGGGCGGCATCGGCTCCGGTGTGGTCGCAGGCGGCATCGTCCCGCTCGCGGAGATTGCCTTCGGCTACACGACCGACATCAGCCTGCTCGAGCTCGCCAACCTGGACCGCCCGATCCTGCGGCAGCTCATGATGGAGGCCCCGGGCACCTATCACCACTCGGTGATCGTGGGTTCCATGGCGGAGGCCGCCGCGGCCGAGATCGACGCCAACCCCCTGCTCGGCAAAGTCGCCGGCTATTACCACGACATCGGTAAAATCCGCAAACCGCTCTATTTCATCGAAAACCAGCGCAACGGCAAGAACCGGCACGACAAGCTGGCACCCTCGATGTCGAGCCTGATCCTGACGGCCCACATCAAGGACGGGGTGGAGCTCGCCCGGGAGCACAAACTGGCGCCCGTGATCATCGACGCGATCCGGCAGCACCACGGCACGAGCCTGATCCGGTATTTCTTCGAAAAGGCCCGTCAGCTCAAGGGCGAAGACCAGGTGAAGGAGAATGATTTCCGCTACCCGGGGCCCAAGCCCCAGACCCGCGAGGCCGCCCTGGTGATGATAGCGGACGTGGTCGAAGCCGCCTCCCGGACCCTGGAAAACCCGACCCCCGGCCGGATCAAAGGGCAGGTCCAGGACCTGATCAACCGGATCCTCGCCGACGGCCAGCTCGACGAGTGCGACATCACGCTCAGGGACATCCACCGGATCGCCGTTAGCTTCACCACCATCCTGAACGGCATCCACCACCACCGCATCGAGTATGTGGAGCACCGGGCCGCAGCCGGTGAGAACGGCAAAGGCAGACCCCATCATGGACATTCAGATCGCCAACCGCCAAAAGCGTCACACGATCTCCCTGAAAAAGATCCGGCAGGCAGCCCGAATCCTGTTAGACGCCTTAAAGCGTCCTGACGCGGAGCTCTCCGTCCTGCTCGTGGACGACCGCGAAATCACCGGGATCAACCTCGCCTTTCTGAACCGGCACAGGCCCACCAACGTGATCGCCTTTCCCATGCGCGTGGGCGCCTACGGCGACCTCACGCCGAACCTGCTGGGCGACGTGGTGATCTGCGTGGACACGGCTCTGCGCGAAAGCCGGCTCGCCGGACGAACGCTCGAGGAGCGGTTGACCGAACTCATGGTGCACGGGGTCCTGCACCTGTGCGGCTACGACCACGAAAACGGCGGCCGCCCGGCCCGTCGCATGGCCGACAAGAGCCGGCGGCTGGTGAAAAAAATAGAAGAGGGCTGGAAGCTCGAAGCTGGAAGCTCGAAGCCGAAACCGGTCAAAGCAGCACCGGCAACCTCGGAGCCGCGTAAAAGCCGATCGACACGCTCGTGAAGCGGAAGCCGGCGCCGAGTTTTTTATTCCGGCTTCCAGCTTCGAGCTTTTAGCTTCAAGCGTCGTGACCGATACCCACGTCAGTTTCCAAAGGGGATTCGCATGTACTTAGTGACCGCAGCCGAGATGCAGACGCTGGACCGCCTGACGATCGAGTCTTTCGGCCTGCCGGGGCGGGTGCTGATGGAAAACGCCGGCCGCGAGGCCGTCCGGGTCTTCCTGACGCATTTCGCGCAGGCCGCCCGCAACGGCGTCGGCGTTGTCGCCGGCCGCGGCAACAACGGCGGTGACGGCTTTGTGATGGCGCGCGGCCTGGCGCAGGCCGGCTACCCCGTGCGCGTCTACCTGCTCGGCACCGCCGACCGCGTGACGGGCGATGCCGCCGCCAACCTGAATCTTCTGGCGCCGCTCTCCGTGCCCGTGGTCGAGGTGCCGGATGAAGCCGCATTTTCGCGGCACCAGCGCGAGATGCGCGACGTCGCCGTCTGGGTGGACGCGATTCTCGGCACGGGCCTTACCGCCGCGGTCAAGGGGTTCTTCCGAAGCGTCATCGAGTTCATCAACCAGCGGGAGCGGCCGGTGTTCTCGGTCGACATCCCCTCCGGCCTCCGCGCGGACACCGGCCAAGTGGACGGCGCCTGCATCCGTGCGACGGCCACCGTCACGTTCGGGTACGCCAAGATCGGCCACGCCGTCTTCCCGGGCGCGGAGTTCACCGGGCGGCTGGAAGTGGTGGACATCGGCATCCCGCCGCACATCGCCGAACACATCCGGCCGCGCCATTTCCTGCTCACGGCGGCCGACGTCCGCGGGAATTTCTCTCCCCGCCCGGCGGACGCGCACAAGGGCCGCACGGGGCACCTGCTGGTCGTGGCCGGCTCACCCGGAAAGACCGGTGCCGCGGCCATGACCGCCACGGCGGCCCTGCGCGTCGGGGCCGGGCGGGTGACCCTGGGGGTAGCACGGGGCCTGCATCCGATTCTGCAAACGCTGGTGCTCGAAGCCATGACCGAACCCCTGCCCGAAACCGGCAGCGGCAGCCTGGGGCACGCCGCCCGGGACGCGATCTTGCAGCTCACCGCCGGCAAGAGCTGCCTTGCCATCGGGCCCGGCCTGGGCCAGGACCCCGAGACCGGCGAGTTGGTCGCCGAGTTGGTCCGCCGCAGCCCGCTGCCTCTCGTGATCGACGCCGACGGCCTCAACCACCTGGCCGGCCGCCTGGAGATCTTCAAAGGCCTCGCCGTGCAAACCGTGCTCACGCCGCACCCCGGGGAGATGGCGCGGCTGACCGGCGCAAGCATCTCCGCGGTCCAGCAGGACCGCATCGCCTGTGCCCGGGACCTCGCGGTCGCACTCAACCTCCACGTCGTGCTCAAGGGCGCGCGCACCGTCATCGCCCACCCGGACGGCAGCGTCTATGTCAACCCCACCGGCAACCCCGGCATGGCTTCCGCCGGCATGGGGGATGTGCTGACGGGCATGATTGCCGGTCTCATCGCCCAGGGCATGCGCCCCGACACGGCCGCGCGAACGGCCGTGTATCTTCACGGTGCGGCCGCCGACACACTCAGCCGCACGCTTGCGCCTTACGGCTTTCTGGCGGGCGAGGTCGCGCAGGCCCTGCCCGGGGAAATCGCCCGGCTGCTGCGGGAGGACTGAT
>JBFYWS010000479.1:0-6696 GCA_041310935.1 Desulfobacteraceae bacterium
ATCGGCGATTAATCGAATCTCTGGGGGTTTTTGAAATTTTGATGGTGTTGTTCAGGTAATCTCAAACAAAGCGCTCTCCAAGAAAGTGTGGATATCATCTTGGGTGGGAGGCACCTGGATAGATTGTGCCTCGGGGATATATCCCAAGAAAATCGACTAGCACCATCCAGGTGTTTCTGACAGCGATAGCCGTGCCGCCGGGTGATCCTGAAAACGTTTGAAAGCCGAAAAATAGTTTAATACTGATTTGTCCGATTTGATCCCAGTTTTGATTTCAACCCGCCCGATTAGCGAATGCAATCCGCGGGGCATCACACGCATCAGGGTTCAACGAACCTCGACACGGCTCTTTTCCGGCCCGCGAGCCGCTGGTAGGTGACCGCCGGGTGGCCTAAGGCGATCACGGCGTGCACGGTTTCCTTGCGCGGGATCTTCAGCAGATCCTTTATCCGGCCGTCTTTCTGCATGGCGCTGACGGCGAACCCGATCAGGCAGGTGCCCAGCCCCATCGCGTGGGCTGCGAGCAGGATGTTCTGGGTGGCGAGCAGGGCATCTTCGGCCGGGCAGCTCCCTCCGGGGATCGATCCGACGATGATGACGGCCGGCGCCCCGTGGAGCAGCCGGTCGCGCCCGCGCTCTTCCCAATCGGCCAAGCCCTCCGCGACACTCTGATGGTAATCCCGGTAATAACCCGCAAGCTCCGGCCGGCCGATGAGGCGCAGGCCATGGCGCAGCAGCGGGTTTTCGGCCATGCGGTTGATGCGCTTGAAAAAAGCGCCGACGGCGTTGCCGAGCTTCATCACCGCCGCGCGGCTGGGAAGGGTCGTAAAGGTCCAGCCTTGGCTGTTCGTGCCGGATGGGGCCGTCGTGCCGATCTTGACGAGATCCTCCAGCACGGGACGCGGCACTGGCTCCCCCGTGAAGTTGCGACAAGAGCGCCGCGAGGCCATCAGCCGCACCAGTTCGCCGGCGTCGAAGGCGCCCCATGGCATCCAGTCCGTTCGGCAGGCAAAGGTGTGAAACCGGAAACTGTCTGGATCGAGAGCCTCCACCCGGACCGCTTCCACCGGGCACACGGCAGCGCAGTGGCCGCAGGCAAGCGAGCGGACGCCCGTCACTACGGCTTTGCCGTCTTGCATCTCAAGGGTCTGAGATGGGCAGACCCGCACGCACTCCCCACAGCCGATGCACGTGTCGCGGTCGACGACGGTCGTGACGGCGCGCTCGATCATGGGCTAAGCCGCTTTGATTTCGTTGCGGAGAAGTTTTTTCAAACCCTCGAGCGTGCCTTTCCAAACTGCGTCCTCGCCGGCCGCAATCGCCACGATCACCTCTTTTTCCACGCTGACCTCAAGGACGATCTCCTCGCCGCCGATCTTGAATACGGCCTCAGCCCAACGCTCCGCGGGCATCCCGTTGGCCTCGCAGTCGTAATCCGTCCGGAGTTCTCCGGTCATCCTGATCTCGGTCATGGCGTCGGCCCTTCTCCTGTCAATGGGGGTTTCGGGTCGTTGGAACAATTTTTCAGCTTTGAGCTTTGATTCCGCTTTATATCGCCTGATGCAGCTGCTGGATCAGCGTATCCATGTTGTCGCCGACGAAGCAGTAGCGCATGTCCAGAAAACGCCGGCGCAGCTGGCTGACCTTTTCGCGCACCGGCTGATCCCGCAGGATGCAGTCGGCCATGAGCTGGGCCAGCTCCGCGAAATCACCGGTCTCCATCCCGAAGCGCGTCATCTCCTGCACCCCCAGGCGCAGCGCGCCGGCGGCCGTGAAGCCCTCCTCGTCCGGTGCGGCCTGGTAGTTGAGGATGATGTTGTTTTCCTCCAAGCGCCGGGCCATCTCGGCCCCCTTGGCGTAGCCGACCTTCACGATCACCTGGTGCGTTTCGGTGTAGGCGATGGCGGGGTCCCCGGCCACCGCGAGCCCGCACTCCTTCAAGGCGCAGGCGAAGGCCTTGGCGTTGGCGATGACCCGCGGCTGGTACTCCCCCTTGAAATGGTTCATTTCATAGGCGGCCATCAACAGACCGAGCAGGGTGCCGAGGTGATGGTTGCTGAGGCTGCCCGGGAAGGTCCGGCGCTGGATGGCCTCCCACAGTTCGTAGCGCGGCTCCTGCGGGGTGAAGCCTGCCGCCGCAATGCCGCGCTGCGTCCCGAAAAAGGTCTTGTGTGTCGAGCCGGTCACGATGTCCGCGCCCTCCTGGAACGGCTGCTGAAAATGGGGCCCCACCAGCCCCAGCACGTGGGCCATGTCATACATCAGGATCGCGTCGATCTGCAGTTCGTCCAGCATGGCCCGGATTTCCCGGACCGGCTCACGGTGCAGGATCATGCTCTTGCCCAGGATGAAGAGCTCCGGCCGGTGCTCGGCCACAAGCTGCCGGGTCGCCTCGATGTCGATCCGGTAGGGGTTGTCGGGGAGCACCGGGAAGTTCACCACGGCCGGCTTCTCCGAGCGCGCATCGCGGACCACGTAGTCCCGCAGGGCGCCCATGGGCTGGGCGCTGAGATGTCCGCCCTTGATGATGTGATGGTTCATGACCTTGCGCATCCGGCGCTGCTCGCTCTTGCGGTCGGCCCGGTTGATGTGATCCAACATCGCGCTGAAGACGGCCATGTTGGCCATCTGGCCGGACACCGGGCGGACCTCCACCTCGGCGCATCCCAGGAACTGCTGCAACTGCCCCACCAACAGGCGCTCCACCTCGGAGATGAAATCCGTCCCCTGGTAGTAGAACACCTCGACTTCCTTGAAGGCTTTGACCGACTTGTGCTCGGCGTAACGCCCGGCCGGGTCCATCACCGAAAGCAGCCGCGCCATGGGCGAAGGGGTCTGCTCGGAAGGGATCAGGTTGACGCACTCCTTCTGGCGCCAGGCGGTGTTGGCTATGGCTTTTTGCACCAGCGTGCGGGCGTCCCGCCGGGCCGGGGGTTCGGTGGGCACGACACTTTTCGCCTGGCGCAGTTCATTCCAGGCGATGGCCCAGGCCTTGGGCGGGGCCTCGGTGCGCATGTGATAGGGGGCGATCGCAGCCTTCGTCAGCCTGCCGCGGATGTCGATGTCGATCTCGTCCTCCGGCACGAGGTTGCTGTCCACCAGCGCCAGCCCGATGGCGCGCATGCCTTTCTCAACGGTCTGAACGGAGGCGATCCCGGCGCCGGCGCTCTGCCAGTAGGGGACCATAGTACCGCTGGTGACGAACCCCGCGTCTTTGCCCTGCCGCAGGACCCGCGCCCCCGCCCGGGCAATGCCCTTGTCCACGAGGGCAACGGGCCGGATCATGCGGGGCAGGTCGCGGATGCGGCTGTAGTCCCGGTCGACGATGCGCCGGTAGGCTTCGAACTGCCGGGTGAGGGCGGCCCGGCCCACGAAATCGCCCTTGAGCGGCGAGAAACTCACCGCAAACCGCGCCAGGTTGCAGGCGAAGATGGGGATTTCGCGCCCCTCGGGGTCCAGCCCCAGCTCGTGGCCGTAAAGGGGCAGCGCCGCCTCGAGCCGCAGGGTGTCCCGTGCCCCCAGGCCGACGGGCTGTCCGCCCTCCGCCATCAGCCGGTCCCAGAGGGCCGCGGCCCGGTGGCTGTCGATGAACAGCTCGAAGCCGATCGGCTCCCCCGTGTACCCGGTGCGGGCGAGCAGAAGCCGCGCGCCGTCGAAGGCGGCGAGCCCGAGCCGGTTGCGGGTGGGCTCCGGCAGCAGGTATTCTCCCACGATCGCCGAGAGAATATCCCGGGCGGTCGGCCCCTGGAGGCTCACCATGGCCATCGCGACGGTGAGGTCTTCGATCTCGAGGGCCGCAAAGCGTTTTCGCAGCGACTGCAGGTGGTCCCAATCCTTTGCGCGGTTGGAGGCGTTCACCACCAGCAGGTATTCATCCGGAAAAAACCGGTACAGGTAGGCGTCGTCCAGGGCGCCGCCGGTCTCGTTGGGGATCATGGTGTACTGGGCCTCCCCGACCTCCAGGGCCGCCGCGTTGTTGGTGAGCGCGTGCTGGAAGAAGGCGAGCGCGTCGCCGCCGCGCACCCGAAACCGGCCCATGTGGGAGACGTCGAAGATGCCGGCGCGAGCGCGGGTCGCCAGGTGCTCCTGGACAATCCCGCCGGGGTATTGAACCGGCATGTTCCAGCCGCCGAAATCCACCAGGGTAGCCCCCAGGCCGAGGTGGCGTCCATACAAGGGGGTTCGAAGCAAGTCTGCCATGGCACCCTCCTGATCCAGAAAAATGTTGAGTCGATCGTTCGTGGTGCTGCCGCCGCTCGTTCCGGGCCGCAGCGCCCAAGGATTTACAAGCGACCTTCGTTAAACTGTCCATCCAGAAATGGTATATTTCGGTTCAGGCCAAGGCCGCAGCGATTTCGCACGCCGCAGGCGTAGTCCGACTACGTCGAGGAGTGCGAAGAGCGAGAACGCCGGCATGGGCCGAAAGATGCCGTTTATGGATAGACACTAAACTAGAAAAAAATACTCCTGTCAATCCGGCCGCGGGCCTATCGACTTGCGCGCTGCTTTGGGATAAAGATGTTTCCGAGGCGCAATGGTGCCCAACGGACTATCTCAGGTGAACTGAAACGACCCAATCGACCCTTCAACCCCATACAGGCAGGAGGCAGCATGGCCGTCACAACAAACCTCACGTGGATCGGCGACAAGCATTTCGTCGGTATCGATTCCGGCAATCACTCGGTGGTGCTGTCCGGGCAGGCGGATGGGATCGGTGTCAAGCCCTCCGAGATGCTCCTGATCGCCCTGGCCGCCTGCTCATCAGTCGATGTGGTGGAGATTCTCGAGAAAAAACGGCTGAAGCTCTCGCTGCTGGAAGTCATCACCACTGGAGAGCGTGACCCGGAGCCGCCCTGGCCCTATCGCAAAATCCATGTCAAATACCGGCTGGGCGGCAACGGCCTGACAGACAAGGCCGTTGCGCAGGCGATCGATCTGTCCCAGGAGAAGTATTGTTCGGTGGCCGCGACGGTCCGCGGCGTGGCCCAGATCACGACCGAGTACGAAATCCTCGCGGAAAAATGACTCACAAAAAACATCAACATAACCATTTAATTTAAATGTGAATATTGACTATTTCAGCCCGGCCGTGTATAATGGTCGAAAAAAGCCAAGCCCCATCGTGTCGTCGTCCGGCCGATGGATATCCGAAACCAACGCAGAGGAACCATGCTCAACTCCGAGCCGCAGGCAGGAAAGTACGCCGTCACCGCCAGGCTCTTAGGCCTCATCCACAACTTGCCGAAGGACCAGCAGGTGATTCTCCTGAAACAACTGGTGGGGGAACGGGTCACCAAACAGCTCTTCAAGCTGATCGTCGAGATGTCGGAAGACCAGCAACTGCTTCTGCTCGACCAACTGAGCAGCCCGCTGGAAGCGGAGCCGCCGGAACGGACTCTGAGCCTGGAAGAAACCGAACCGTCCATGCGGGAGAACCCCCGCAGACCATGCCTGATTAACGCGGACTGCCGCATCCAGGGCAACAATTTTCGAAGCTATATCCTCGACATCAGCATCGGCGGTGTCTTCATCGAAACCAACGAGCGGGTCCCGGTCGGAGACACCATCCTGCTCAACTTCACACTGCCGACCTTCTCCCATCCCGTGGCACTTCCCGGAAAAATCGCCTGGAGCGGACCCCAAGGGTTCGGGGTGAAATTCGAGGGTTTGCCCCCTCCAGCGGGCCGGGCCATCAAAGACTATATCGACCAAGAGCGATGATACCGCCGTTTCCGCTGATGCCCCCGGCCAAACCTAACAGGGTGTTGAAGAAATGAAACTTCGAGTTCTGATTGTCGCCATGTGTTTCATCCTGCCCGGCCTGTCCTACCTCAGTGCGGATATCTACCGGTGGACCGACAAAGAGGGTGTGGTCCACTTCGGAAACAGCGCCCCGCCCGATGCCCAGGACGTGAAGGTGGTTTCCAAGGAGATCAGCTCCGGTCCTGCCGCCGGCGCCCCCGCCCCGGGGCCCGACGCGAAAAGCACCGAGAGTATCCTCCAGGAACTCGAGGATGACCTGCAGCGTGAGCGGGAGGCCCGCAAGCAGGCCGCCGAAATAAAAAAAACCGCCCCCCCGACCCACGCGGACATCATCGCACGCGAAAAGGCGCGTCTCGAAAAGAAGATCACAGAACTCGACCAGAAGCCGATAGAGTATTATGGCGGCTCCCCGAAGATCAAGGCGTCGCGGATGGCCTACTACGAATCCCGGCTGCAAGCGCTGATGGCGGACCCGGACAATTACTTCAAAAACTCGGAGCCCGAACCCAACTTCCCTGCACTCGATAAAAGCCCGTCCAAGTGACCTGCCTGAAAGTGGCTTCCGCCTCCATGTGCCGATCCGTAGAAGCCTACCGCTCAGTTTTTTATTGCGTTTAACGAAAAACGTATCTATATATAGACAGTTTCACAGATACCGACGCCGCATTTTGTGGAACTGGAAAAAGCGACGATAAGGGGAAACGCCATGCCGGAACGTGAAGACAGCCGTAAAGAGGATTTCGTCATGAGTAGCAAGTATGCCGGCAGTGAAGAGCGGGAAGGGCCTTACGAGTACACCGCGAGTGACGACAACGCCGCCAAACGATCCTTGAAACCCGTCCTGATTGCAGGTGGCGGGCTGCTGGTGGCCGTTATCGTCGTGTTGATGTTCCTGTCCGGTTCCCCCAAGTCCGCTGAAAAAGACCAGCTCAA